>NZ_JBEZJZ010000043.1:0-61504 GCF_040651455.1 Streptomyces sp. NPDC048483 | reverse complement strand
GGCCCGAACTCGCCCGGCACCTCCCGCCACTGCGCGCCTGTCCTGAACCGCCAGATCACGCCCTCGAACTGATCCCGCAGCCGCTCGGGGTACGGGCCGTACTCGCCTATCGGCAGGAACGGCTCGATCAACTTCCACTGCTCGTTGGTGAGTTGCCTGCGCGTCACGATCCTCTTCCTACCAAATCCGCCTTCCAGACGGATCCGAATCGGCAAGATTGATCACGACATCACACAGGCCCTAGGGCCGCCGCGAGGTATCGCCGGCGGCCGTACCAGCGAGGCCGGGCCGATTCAAACGCTCGCGAAAATCCCGCTGCTCGCAAAGTCGCAGGTCAGAGGCGGTCAATGAATTCGGCGGCTGATAGATACTGATGGGGCATCAGCGGCTCTGCGCAAATTCGCGAGAACTCGCTTCACCAGATCCTGCGGTGCAGTCTCCTCCCGGTGTCCGGGGGTGCCACCGGACACCGACACCTGGACTTGCGGAGCTAACTCCTCGCCGGTCCAAGGTCGGTTGCACGCATCCAACTGCCAACTCGACACATCCACCGAAGGACCAACCATGTCTGTCACGACCACCAACCAGCCCACCCAGCAGCAGCCCGCGACGGGCCCGGACCGCGCACCCGGCCGTCCCCGTTGGTGAGGAACTCCCCCGACCGGAGCTAGCTGTCGAAGTGGACCCGCAAGGGCGACAAGTGGACGTACGTCGGCGCCCTGGCGTCGAACGGCTGACTCGGCGCTGACCGCGGCCGGCCGGTGACCTGACCGGCGGCCTCGCCAGCAACACCGACGGCAGCCACACGTGAGGGCCGATCCCTGGGGACGCTGTTGGTTGATTCGGCCCTGCTTTGCCCCGTCGAGCGTCAGCTCGACGGGGCAAAGTGCTGCCAAGTGGCTGGTGCGGGTGCGGGCCTGTGGTGTGCCGGTGAGGGGGTGTCGATGCGGGCGAGATTGATCGCGGTCCCGGTGAGCTGGTGCTGGAGGCTGGTCTTCGCCAGGCCCTGGTAGCGAATTCTGCACAGGCCGCACGCCCGACGGCTTGGGAGTTGGTGCCTTCGACGCACGCGCTGACGACGAACGCTGAGGAAACCAGTCCGTTGCAGCCGGACCTGTCCCACAGCAATCGCGCCCGCCTAGGGTCGTGTCGTATGACGAGCACTGACATGAGGCAAGGCACCTGTCCGGGATGCGGGTCTGACCAGATATACCGAGTGGAGCCTGGTTCGTACGCCAAGGGCTGGAGCGGGATCTGGATGAGGTTCCGGCATCGCCTTTCCCAAAAGTTCATGGAACTTGAGGCGCTGGTATGTCTCAGCTGCGGCCGCCTCCAAAGCCAGGTTGTCCTCACTGACAAGACCAAGGAAGAGTTGGCCAAGGGCCTGACCCGCCTCCCGCCGCAAGGGGGGTCGAAGTAGCCCGTCCCGAGCAGAGCCCCGACGGCTGCGATCGAACCACTGCGGACCGTTTCGCCACCGAACTCTGGGTCCCATATCAACGACGCCGCCGGCCCATGGCGGGGCAGTCCGCGGTGCTTCTCGGCGCTGGCACGGTGCTCGTCGGCGAGGGCCGCTCGGCAGTGATCAGCTCGATTCGTCAGGCCCACCCTGACAACTGTCCGGGCGGGGCCGCCCGGCGCTGTTCATCCCGGATAAGGGGAGGTGGGGAGGTTATCCCGGCTGAACACCGCCCGCGGCCCCGTCCGGCATTCCGTCAGGATGAACCTGACGGAATGCCTGCACACGATCATCCGTCAGGACTAGCTTGACAATCACGACGACCGATACCCCGGCACCCGCCGACGTCCTCGCCGCCGGTCCCCATCACTTGCCCCCCTCGACGAATCCCGCGTCATCCTCGCGGAGTTCGCGTGGACCCTCGCCGACGATGCCCACGGCCTCATCCCCGTCGACCCCGACCGACCTGCTCCGCCAGGCGCTCGAAACCGAGCGCGGAGCCCAGCAGCTCATGCAGCGCGCCGTCATCGCCGAACGGGAACGGGGCACCACCTGGGAGTTGCGCGCCAGCGGCCTCGGCGAGCGATGTCTCGGCGGTGTCGGCGCCCCAGCCGGTGTGCAGACGGGTGGGGATGCCGAGGGCGTGGGCAACGAGGAAGGAGACAGCCGGGACAACAGGTCGGCATCCCTTCCGCCCCCCAGTGGCCCTGGGGCCGCGTATCCACTCGCTACGGGCAAGTATTAAGGTGAAATCCAAGTAATGTGCGCATCTGTCCGAATGTCGAAGCAACAGGCGCAGGAACACACCGCGCGCTGGAAGGAAAACGAAGCCGTGCATGGCGAGTACAAGGTGCCCGGCGGCAAGCTGGTCGTCGTAGATCTGGATGTCGAGGAAGGTGTCCTGCGCAACGTGCGAGTCGCCGGGGACTTCTTCCTGGAGCCGGACGAAGCGATTTTCTCGATCAACACAGCCCTTGAGGGTTCACCCTCATCGATGGACGCTGCAGGACTGGCCGCCCGGATCACGGCGGCGCTGCCGGAGTCGACCGTGATGCTCGGGCTGACAGCGGAGGGCGTCGGCATCGCCGTCCGGCGTGCTCTGGCCCACGCGACCGAGTGGAGCGACTACGACTGGCAGCTGGTGCACGTGGAACCTCAGGCACCGGCCCTGCACATGGCGCTGGACGAGGTGATCACCACCGAGGTGGCCGCTGGGCGGCGAGCCCCGACTCTACGGGTATGGGAGTGGGCCTCGCCTTCTGTGGTGATCGGCAGCTTCCAGTCCCTGCGGAACGAGGTGGACGCCCAAGGGGCCGCGAAGCACGGCATGACCGTGGTTCGCCGTGTTTCTGGTGGTGGGGCCATGTTCATAGAGCCCATGAGTACGATCACGTACTCCCTGTCCGTGCCGGAATCCCTGGTCTCGGGCCTCTCCTTCGCAGACAGCTACGCCTACCTCGACGACTGGGTGCTGGGCGCACTCGGCGACATGGGCATCAAAGCCTGGTACCAGCCCCTGAACGACATCGCCACCGAGGCCGGCAAGATTGCCGGTGCCGCCCAGAAGCGCATGGTCGGCCCTGATGGCGGCCCTGGAGCCGTCCTCCATCATGTGACGATGTCCTACGACATCGACGCCGCCAAGATGCTCGAGGTGCTCCGCATCGGCAAGGAGAAGATGTCCGACAAGGGGACCAAGAGCGCCAAGAAGCGCGTCGACCCGCTCCGCCGGCAGACGGGCCTCGCGCGGGAGCAGGTCATCGCGAACATGATCGCCTCCTTCCGCAACCGCTACGGGCTGACCACCGGCGAAGTCACGGCGGAAGAGATGGCCCGCGCGGAGGAACTGGTGCGGACGAAGTTCGCCACCGAGGAGTGGACCGCACGTGTGCCGTAAACACCGCGCCCTGCCGGTTGCCGCGCGGCAACCGGCAGGGCGAGTAGGGGCGAGTAGGCCCTTGCCCGTGATCACGCCGGCTCGTAGTGTCTTCCCCGTCCGACCTTCGTGGAGCCCGGCAACACCATCACGTACTCCCTCTGCGTGCCGGACTCCCTGGTGCAGGGGCTGAGCTTCGCCGAGAGCTATGCCTATCTGGACGACTGGGTGCTGGGTGCGCTCGGCGACATGGGGATCAAGGCCTGGTACAAGCCGCTCAACGACATCGCGACGGACGCCGGGAAGATCGCCGGGGCCGCGCAGAAGCGGGTGGTGGCGGGTGCCGGGGCGGTGCTGCATCACGTGACGATGTCGTACGACATCGATGCCCAGAAGATGGTCGAGGTGCTGCGGATCGGCAGGGAGAAGCTGTCGGACAAGGGCATCGCCAGCGCGAAGAAGCGGGTGGATCCGCTGCGCCGGCAGACCGGGCTGCCGCGCTCCGAGGTCATCGCGCGGATGATCGCGTCCTTCCGGGCCCGTTACGGCGGGTCGGACGGGGCGGTCTCGGAGGCGGAGCTGGCGCGGGCGCGGGAGCTGGCGGCGGACAAGTTCAGCTCGGCGGAGTGGCTGGCCCGGGTGCCGTAGAGCGGGGCGGCTTCAGCCCGGCGGAGTGGCCGGCCCCGGCACCGTAGGGCGGGGCGGCGCTGTCCCGCGCCGCGTGCCCGCCATCAGCAGCGTGTAGAGGGTCAGTGCGGCGGCGAGGCCCACCGCCCAGCCGTAGTCGGCCAGGGGCTTGAGGAACGGGATCAGGCCGTCGGCGGGGAACGGGCCCTTTCCGGGCCGGGAGTACGAGCCGCCCACCGCCAGCAGTCCGCCGGTGGCGAAGGCGGCGACCGCCCGCCAGTTCCAGCCGGCCGTGTACCAGTAGCGGCCGCCTGGACGGTAGAGACCGGCGAGGTCGAGGACGGTGCGCCGGATGATCCAGTAGTCGGCGATGAGCACGCCCGCGACGGTACCGAGCAGTCCGCCGACCACGCCGAGCCAGGTGAAGATGTACAGCTCGGGTGTGGCGGTGAGTTTCCACGGGAGGATGAGGACGCCGATCACGCCCGTGATCAGCGCGCCCGTGCGGAAGGTGATGAACTTCGGCGCCAGGTGGGCCAGGTCGTACGCGGGCGAGACCACGTTGGCGGCGATGTTGACGGAGATCGTGGCGATCAGGACCGTGACGAGCGCGAACAGCAGGCCGAAGACGTTGTCGGCCTTGCCGGCCAGGGCGACCGGGTCCCAGACCGGCGCGTCGTAGACGGCCTGGGAGCCGGACGTGACCAGTACGGAGAGCAGGGCGAACGCCGTCATGGTGGTCGGCAGGCCGAGGGACTGGCCCCAGACCTGGGCACGTTGACCGGCGCCGAAGCGGGTGAAGTCGGGGATGTTCAACGAGAGGGTGGCCCAGAAGCCGATCATTCCCATGAGGGAGGGGAAGAAGACCGGCCAGAAGTCCTCGCCCCAGCCCAGCGCGCTCGGCTGGTCCAGCAGCGGGCCGAACCCGCCCGCCTTGACCGCCATCCAGGCCAGCAGGGCGACGGCTCCGACGAGGACGAAGGGTGCGGCCCAGTTCTCGAAGCGGCGCAGGGTCTCCATTCCCCGGTGGATGATGGCCAGTTCGGCGGCCCAGAAGAGCAGGAAGCAGAGCCAGAGGGTCCAGGGGTAGCCGCCGATGGTGGCGGCCTCGGCCCAGTCCCCGCCGGCTATCTTGCCGAGCAGGATGTAGATGCCCTGGCCGCCGATCCAGGTCTGGATGCCGAACCAGCAGCAGGCCACGGCGGCGCGGATCAGCGCGGGGAGGTTGGCGCCGCGCAGGCCGAAGGAGGCGCGGGCCAGGACGGGGAACGGGATCCCGTACTTGGGTCCGGCATGGCCGGTGAGCAGCATCGGTGCGAGGACGATGACATTGGCCAGGGCGATGGTGAGGACGGCCTGGCGCCAGTCCATGCCGAGGGCGATCAGGCCCGAGGCGAGCGTCCAGGACGGGATGTTGTGGGCCATGCCGATCCACAGGGCGGTGAAGTTGTAGGTGGTCCAGCGGCGTTCGGCCAGCGGTACCGGGCGCAGGTCGGCGTTGACGTAGCGGCCGTGCGGGTCCAGGGCCCCGGGGGCCGGCTCGATGCGGCCGTCCGGGGCGGTGATCTGGTCCGGCGGGGAGCCGGGGAGCTGCGGTGGCACGGGCGGGAAGGGCGCGGTCATACGGGGCCTTTCGTCCGGGCGGGCCACCGGCGGTCGGGGCCGCGGCCCCGCCCCGGCGCCCGTTCAGTCGGCGAATGCGGGAATGATCCGTTCTCCGTACGCGTCGATGGTGGATTCCTTGGCGTCGTGCATGGCGTAGACCGCGAACTGGTCGACGCCCAGTTCCTTCAGCCGTCGCAGCTTGTCGATATGGGCCTCGGCCGGGCCCAGCAGGCAGAAGCGGTCGACGATGGTGTCCGGGACGAAGGCGGTGTCGGGGTTGTCGGCGCGGCCGTGGTGGGAATAGTCGTAGCCTTCGCGGGCCTTGATGTATTCGGTGAGCTCTTCGGGGACCAGGCCGGAGTGTTCACCGTAGCGGGCGACGAGGTCGGCGACGTGATTGCCGACCATGCCGCCGAACCAGCGGCACTGCTCGCGGGCGTGGCCGAGGTCGTCGCCCACGTAGGCGGGCGCGGCGACGCAGATCGTGACGTCGGAGGGGTCGCGTCCGGCGTCCACCGCGGCCTTGCGTACGGCCTTGATCATCCACTCGGTGAGGAAGGGGTCGGCGAGCTGGAGGATGAAGCCGTCGGCCAGCCGCCCGGTCATTTCCAGGGCCTTGGGGCCGTAGGCGCCCATCCAGACCGGCAGCTTGCCGTTCTTGATCCAGGGGATCCGGATCCGGTGGCCACCGCCGACGTCCGCCTCGCGTCCCTCGGCCAGATCGCGGATGACGCCGATGGCCTCGCCGAGCCGGGCCAGGGTGTTGGGTGGCCGGCCGGCCACCCGCATCGCGGAGTCGCCGCGTCCGATGCCGCAGACGGTGCGGTTGCCGTACATCTCGTTGAGGGTGGCGAAGGTGGAGGCGGTGACCTCCGGGGTGCGGGTGGAGGGGTTGGTGACCATCGGGCCGACGATCATGCGGTCCGTGTGGTCCAGGATGCGGCTGTAGATGACGAACGGTTCCTGCCACAGGACGGCCGAGTCGAAGGTCCAGCCGTAGCGGAATCCGTTGCGTTCGGCACGGCGCATCAGGGCCACGACGGCGGATGCGGGCGGGTCGGCCTGCAGGACAACTCCGAAGTCCACGGCGGCGCTCCTTAAATGAGGTACTGGCAGGTGCCGCGCGGGATGTACTGGCCATGGCCCGCGCGTCCGGTGAACTCGCCCTGGTCGATGACGAGTTCACCGCGCGAGAGAACCGTCTCGACCCGTCCGGTGAGGTGTTTGCCCTCGTACGCCGAGTAGTCGACGTTCATGTGGTGGGTCTCGGCGGAGAGGGTCTGCTCGGCGGTGGGGTCGTAGATGACGAGGTCGGCGTCGGAGCCGGGGGCGATGGTGCCCTTCTTCGGGTAGAGGCCGAACATCCGGGCCGGGGCGGCGCAGGCGATCTCGATCCAGCGGCGGCGGCCGATGCGGCCCTCCACGACGCCCTGGTGGAGGAGGTCCATGCGGTTCTCCACGCCGGGCATCCCGTTGGGGATCTTGGAGAAGTCGCCGCGGCCCAGCTCCTTCTGGCCCTGGAAGCAGAACGGGCAGTGGTCGGTGGAGACCACCTGGAGGTCGTTGGTCCGCAGTCCGCGCCACAGCGCCGCCTGGTGCTCGCGCGGCCGCAGCGGTGTGGAGCACACGTACTTGGCGCCCTCGAAGTCCGGTTCGGCGAGGTTGTCGGTCGACAGGAACAGATACTGCGGGCAGGTCTCGCCGAAGACGTTCAGCCCCATCCTGCGGGCCCCCGCGATCTCGGCGACGGCTTCCTCGGCGGAGACATGGACGACATAGAGGGGTGCGCCGGCGACGCGCGCCAGCTGGATGGTGCGGTGGGTGGCCTCGGCCTCCAGCAGGACGTGCCGGACCTCGCCGTGGTAGCGGGGGTCGGTGCGGCCCTCGGCCAGCGCCTGCTCGACGAGGACGTCGATGGCGATGCCGTTCTCGGCGTGCATCATGATCAACCCACCGTTGCCCGCGGCCCGTTGCATCGCCCGCAGGATCTGGCCGTCGTCGCTGTAGAAGACGCCCGGGTAGGCGGTGAACAGCTTGAACGAGGTGACTCCCTCCGACACGAGGAGGTCCATCTCCTTGAGCGTGCTCTCGTTGACGTCCGAGAGGATCATGTGGAACGCGTAGTCGATGGCGCACTGGGCATCGGACTTGGCGTACCAGGCGTCCAGGCCCTGGCGCAGCGCCTGACCACGGCCCTGGACGGCGAAGTCGACGATGGTGGTGGTGCCGCCCCAGGCGGCGGCGCGGGTGCCGGTCTCGAAGGTGTCCGACGCGAAGGTGCCACCGAACGGCAACTCCATATGGGTGTGCGCGTCGACGCCGCCCGGGATGACGTATTTGCCGGTGGCGTCGATGGTGCGGTCCGCGGAACGGCTCCAGCTCTCGGCGTACGGACTGCCGTGCGCGGCGAGGGCGACGATCCGGCCTTCCTCCACCAGGACGTCGGTGTGCATTTCTTCGGCGGCGGTGATGACCAGTCCGCCCCGGATGACCGTACGGCTCACAATCCCTGCTCCTTCCACACCAGCAACCTCGGCGGCACCGGAAGGCGGAGCGCGACGTGCGCCGTCTCCTCGGCATGCCTGCTCCGCTGACGCCATGCCACAACCGGTCTACACCCGTAGATTCCGGTCGAGAAGGAGACCGTAGAAGCATGTCATCCACGGTGGCAATACCGTGACCGTTAATCAGCGGGGACGTTCGTGTTGCGCCGACGATCAGCTGGACGGTTGAACGCCGGCGGCGATCGGAGCCCGGCCCACCGCTTGTGGGGGGACCGGCCACGGAGGGGTGCGAAGGCGCCGCGGCGGGCAGAACGAGGACGCCGGAACGGGCCGTACGACAAGGCAGGAAGACGAACTCAGGACGCAGACGACGACATCACCCATCTCACAGGACGTCAGAAAGGCGACACGTCATGGAGCAGAGCACGCCGTGGGAGTTTTCCGACGACCGCGGGCGCCTGGCGGTGGCCGGGGACCGACCGGCGCGGATCGTGACCTACATACAGGCGGGGGCGACGCTGTGGGACCACGGCATCCGCCCCGTGGGGATCTTCGGGTCCCAGCACGACGGCGCCGCCCCCGACCCGGCCAAGGCCGGCGAACTGCCGCTGGCGGAGATCCCGTATCTCGGCGCGGGCGGCGCGCTGCACCCGGACGCGCTGCTGGAGGCCGAGCCGGATCTCGTCGTGGCCGTCACCTATGACGGCGAGCAGATCTACGGGCTCGAGCCGAAGACCGCGCTGGAGCTGGAGGCGCATGTCCCGGTGGCGGCCGTCGCGGTGGGGCCGGGGCGGGGGCTCGCCGAGGTACGGGAACGGTTCGCGGCGCTCGCGGGATCGCTGGGGAAGGGTGAACCGCTGGGTGCGGCAAGGGAGTTGGACGCGGCGGAGGACGTGCTGCGGCAGGCGACCGGGGGCCCGGTGCGGCCGCGTGTCCTCGCACTGTCGCCCGGCGACCGCGAGCGGGTCCATCTGGCCCGGCCGGGCGCCTGGCCGGATCTGCGGGCGCTGGCCGAGCAGGGTGTCGACCTGCTGGAGCCGACCGCCGGATCCGGTGCGAACTGGTCCACGGTCGGCTGGGCGGAGGCCGCCGGAATGCGCCCGGACATCGTGCTGACGGACACCCGGGTCAACGCCGCCCGGCCCGCGCAACTGCGCGCCGACGCACACTGGCGCGCCCTGGAGGCCGGGGCCCGGATCCTGACCTGGAACCCGGAGGCCCCGTGCAGCCGCCGCGCCCACACCCGCTTCTTCACGCTGGTGGCCGAGACCGTACGGGCAGTGGTGGCGGGGAGTTAGCGCACCTCGCGCGAGCGGGCCCGGGGTAACGGGAAAGGCCACCGTGTACCTCAACAGCGCGGCGGCCGGGCGGACATACGAGGACGTGGCACCCTGACCCGCGCTCTGCGGCGCCGGGCCCACGACCCACATCCCTAGTATGCTAGCAAATTAGGATGCTACTCTCTCTCTTGTGGGAGACGAGGATGTGAAGCAGTTCAACGTGTACCTGCCGATCGGGCTGATCAAGCAGGTCAAGTACCGCGCCATCGAGTCGGAGCTGTCGCTGTCGGCGCTGGTCGCCGAGGCGCTGCGCGCCTACCTCGATGACCCCCGTCACAAGCAAGAGCAAGCGTCGGACAAGGAGAGCTGACATGACGACCGAAGGCATCGAAGCCGTGTTCATCGAGACCCATAACTGGGGGAAGTCCGCGAAGTTCTTCCAGTCACTGGGCTACGAGTTGGAGTTCTCCACGGACCACAACTCCGGACAGCTCCGCAACGGCGACGGCCCCTCCCTCTTCATCGCCGAGGTGCCCGCGGACCAGGAGCCCCAGATGCGGCTGGTGCTGAAGGTGCCCGACGCCGATGCGTTCCGTCCCGACCCTGGAGTCGAGGTGGTCACACCGTTCGAGGACACCCACTTCGGGACCCGGATGATGACCGTCCGTGACCCCGACGGACGCCTGTGGAACCTCCAGGCCCCGGCCAAGAACTGACCCAAGGAGAGGAACATCGTGACAGACGAGCAGAACGAGGTGCCGGACAGCACCGCGGTGCGGGTCGCCCTCTGGCGGGCGTTACACGTGCAGATCGACCCGCCGCCCCACGTGCTCGAGGACGAGATCGGCCTGCAGCTCGCCGCCCCTGACGAGGGATGGCGACGCCGACCGGACATGGACCCGCACACCACCAGCACTTTCCGCGCGGCCATCGTGTCCCGCGCGCGTTTCATCGAGGACCTGGTTGCCGAGCAGATCGACCACGGCATCACCCAGCACGTCGTCCTGGGGGCCGGACTCGACACCTTTGCCCAGCGCAGACCGGAGGCGGCCGCCCACCTACGGATCTTCGAGATCGACCAGCCGGACACCCAGGCCTGGAAGCGCCGACGCCTGATCGAGCTCGGCTACGGAATCCCCGACTGGCTGCGGCTGGTGCCGGTCGACTTCGAGGCGGGCGGGGACTGGTGGGAGCAGTTGTGCCACGCCGGCTTCGATCCCGGCCGGCCGGCGGTCGTCGTCTGCGCCGGCGTCACCATGTACCTCACCAAGGACGCCACCGCGGCGACCCTGCGCCGGCTCGCCGGGCTGACCCCCGGCTCGACGCTCGCCATGACGTTCATGCTGCCGGCCGAACTCATCGATGACGCCGACCGCGCCGCGCTCGAGGCGACCAAGCCACAGGCGCAAGCGGCCGGGACGCCGTTCATCAGCTTTTACACCCCGCAGAAGATGCTGGCGCTGGCCCGCGAAGCCGGCTTCAAGGACGCCCGGCACGTGTCGGGAGCCGCGCTGGCCGACCGCTACTTCGCCGACCGGACGGACGGCCTCCGCCCGTCGAGCGGAGAGGATTTCCTGGTGGCCGCCACCTGACCCCCGCGTTCCACCGCGGCCGGCTCTCCGGTGGCGCCGAGCCGGCCGCGGTGCTGTGGACAGGTGTCAGGAACCCACCGGTTTCCCCTGCGCCGCCCGCAGCGCGTCCGCGAGCAGGTCGGCCCCCTCTTCCGCCTCGGCGACGGTCAGCGTCATCGGGGGTGCGATCCGCAGCGAGGCGCCGCCCTGGCCGCCCTTGCCGATGAGCAGGCCGCGCTCGCGGGCCGCCTCGATGACCAGGGATGCGGCCTCGGGCGAGCGGGTGTCGGTGCCGGGGCGGACCAGCTCGATGCCGATCATCAGTCCGCGGCCGCGCACTTCCCGTACGACATCGAGTCCGGCCGCGACGGCCCGCAGCCGCTCGATGAGCAGGCCGCCGACGCGCCGGGCGTTGCCCTGGAGGTCGTGTTCGAGGAGGTAGGTGAGATTGGCGAGGCCGGCGGCCATGGTGACGGGGCTGCCGCCGAAGGTGGAAATGGAGTTCGCGGAGAGGGAGTTCATGATGTCCGCGCGGGCGACGACACCGCCGATGGACATGCCGTTGCCGATGCCCTTGGCGAAGGTCAGCATGTCCGGCGGGCCGTTCTCGGCGTGTGCCTGCCAGCCCCAGAAGTGGTCTCCGGTGCGGCCCCAGCCGGTCTGGACCTCGTCGCTGATCCAGAGGATGCCCTCACGGGCGAGGACCTCACGGAACGCCGCGTACAGGCCGTCCGGGGGCGCGGTGAAGCCGCCGACCCCCTGCACCGGTTCGGCAATCAGCGCGGCGACGCCGCCCGCGGTCTGCTGGAGCATGTCCTCCAGGTCGGCGACGCAGGCCTTGATGTAGTCGGCGTCGGAGAGCTGGGCGTACGGGCCGCGGGAGCGTACCCCGCCGTGGACGTAGAGCGTCTGGAGCGGCGAGAGGCTGGTCGGGGACCAGCTCTGGTTGCCGGTGATGCCGACGGCGGAGAAGGACCGGCCGTGGTAGCTGTTGCGCATCGCCAGGATCTGGTTGGAGCGGCGGTACGAGGTCGCCAGCAGCAGGGCCGTGTCATTGGCCTCCGTACCGGAGGTGGTGAAGAAGACCCGGGCGTCGGGGATGCCGGAGAGCGCGACGATCCGCTCCGCCAGCTCGACCATGGGGCGGGAGAGATAGAGCGTCGAGGTGTGCAGGATCCGGCCGGCCTGCTCGCCGACGGCCTTGGTGACCTCGGGCAGGGCGTGCGCCGTCATGGTGGTGAGGATGCCGCCGAAGAAGTCGAGGTAGCGGTTGCCCTCGATGTCCCAGACGTAGCGGCCCTCGCCGTGGGTGAGTTCGAGCGGCCGCTCGTAGTAGAGGCTGAGCCAGGACGGCAGGACGGACCGGTGGCGGGCGTGCAGCTCCGCGGAGTCGTGGGTCACGGCTGCACCAGCCCGCCGTACGCGTCGGGGCGCCGGTCGCGATAGAACGCCCACTGCTGCCGGACCTCGTCGATCAGCGCGAAGTCGAGGTCACGGACGACGAGTTCCTCTTCCTTGTCGCTGGCGACCTCGCCGACGAACTGGCCGCGCGGATCGACGAAGTAGCTGGTGCCGTAGAAGTCGTTGTCGCCGTACTCCTCCACGCCGACCCGGTTGATCGCGGCGATGAAGTACTCGTTGGCGACGGCGGCCGCGGGCTGCTCCAGCTGCCAGAGGTGGCCGGACAGTCCGCGGGAGGTGGCGGAGGGGTTGTAGACGATCTGGGCGCCGTTGAGGCCCAGTTGCCGCCATCCTTCGGGGAAGTGGCGGTCGTAGCAGATGTAGACGCCGACCTTTCCGACGGCCGTGTCGAAGACCGGCCAGCCCCTGTTCCCCGGCTTGAAGTAGTACTTCTCCCAGAAGCCCTTGACCTGCGGGATGTGGTGTTTGCGGTAGATGCCGAGGAGGGTGCCGTCGGCGTCGATGACGACCGCGGTGTTGTAGTAGAAGCCGGACTGCTCGATCTCGAAGATCGGGACGACGATGACCATGCCGGTCTCGCGGGCGAGTGCCTGCATCCTGCGTACGGTCGGGCCGTCGGGCGCGGACTCGGCCCAGCGGTAGTGCTCCGGCTCCTGGACCTGGCAGAAGTACGGGGCGTTGAAGACCTCTTGGAAGCCGATGATCTTCGCGCCCTGAGCAGCCGCCGCTCTGGCGTGCTCCTCGTGCTTCGCGATCATCGATTCGGTGTCGCCGGTCCAGGTCGCCTGGACCAGTGCGGCACGCACAACATCGGCCATGAGCTGCTCCTTTGTCGATGCGTCAGCCTGCAGCCCACGCGGGATCTACGCCGATATCTACGCCGGGATCTACGCGTGTGGAGGTGACCGTAAGCCCCGTCACGCACCGTGGCAAGACCATCTCTCAGCGCGGCGCGCCCAGGTGGGGGATCACAGATGGGCGATGCGCAGGGCGTGGGCGATATCGCGGTGCCGGTGCGGTGAGACGTTCCCGGCCGCGGTCAGCAGCAGCGGCTCCAGCGTGTCCGGTGCCACGGCGGCTGCCATGGCCGCCTCCTCCGACGTACGGGCCCGTACGAGCGCGGCCAGTAGCTCCAGCGCCTGCCCGGTACGGTCCCGGTCGAGCAGCGCCAGGGCGGCCTGCGCCACCTCCTCGACGGGGCGGGCGACGCCCTGCCGCAGCATCTGGGCGCCGTCGGACGTACGGCCCGCGGCGGCGAGCGCGTCGGCGGCCGCGGCGAGCCCCGCGGGCGGGAGGCAGGCCGCTTCCCACAGGAGGGTGGGGACGTCGGAGGAGAGTCCGGCGCGCTCCAACTCCTCGATGAGGAGAGGGAGTTCGGATGCGGGGCGGTTGGCGGCGGCGCAGAGTTCGGCGTGCGCCAGGCCGCCGTTGGCGGTGGCGCGCAGATGGGCCAGACGGGAGACGGCGGTGGCGGCGGCGTGGCGGGCCTCGGCGGCGGCCGGGGCGGGCGCGGGGTGGTCCGTCGGTCGGCCGTCACCCGTCGGCTCCTCGTCGTACACGCCCGCGAAGCGGGCGCCGCGCAGAGTGGGTACCGGGTCGGGGGCGGTCTCGTACTCCTCCGCCGCCTCGTCGTCCGCCGCCGCCTCCAGCCCGGCGAACCGGGCGCCTCGGGGGCGGGCGGGCCTGGCCTTGGCCCTGCTCTTGGCCTTGACCTTGGGCCGCCTGTCCGCCGTCTCTGCCAGCGCCTCCAGCCGGGCCCGCAGCTCGCCGACGCGGGCGCCCGCGCGCGCATGGTCGTCCCGCGCCCAGGCCAGTTCCTGGGCCGGCCGGTCCGCGTCCGTGGGACCCGCCGCCTGTACGGCCGCCTCGAGTTCGCGGGCACGCAGCGCCGTGTGCCGCTCCTCGTGCAGCATCGCCTCCAGGCGCGCCTCGAGCGCGGGCCGGCCGCCCGGCCGTGCGTCGTGGTCCGCGACCGCCTGCGCATGCAGCCGCCGGGCCCGCGCGCTCGCAGTGCTCACCGCATGCTCGCCCGGCAGCTCCGCGAGGTCGTACAGCAGCGACTCCATCACATCCCACGGCGGCACATCCCGCCCTTGCAGACAGGCCCGCAGCCCCTCCGGATCGCGCCGCGCAAAGACCCCGTACCAGCCGGCCGACGGGTCGAGCCGCTGGGTGAGAGCGCCCAGAAAGTACGCGAATTCCCGTACCGCGTCGTGGAGTTGGGTTTCCGACATCGGCTGAGCCTCTCCCCCTTCGGCCGGAGTTCTCCCACTCGCCCGCATTCGACACCGCGGATGTTTCGGGGACGGTGACGGCGTGCTACGTACACGTTGCGGGCCGCGCACAGCGCCCGGCAGGCGGGCATCGCGCGAGCCGGAGCACCCTTCGCTTCTTGACAGGGAAACTTGCAAGTTTACCTGTTGGCCTTCTACGCTTGCGGTATGCCGGAAGAGAAGCAGGAACGCCTCGCGACGGATCTGGGCGCGACCGTCGGGCAGCTGATGCGACGCCTGCGCGCCGCGTCCCCGCAGGGCGAGCTCAGTCCCACCCAGCGCGCGGTCATCGCCCGGATCGACGCCGACGGGCCGGCCACCACCGCGGCGCTGGCCCGTGCCGAGCTGGTCCGCCCGCAGTCCATGCGGATGACGGTGGGCTCGCTGGAGGAGCGTGGCGTGCTCGCCCGCAGCCCGCATCCGACCGACGGGCGGCAGGTCGTCTTCTCCCTCACCGAGGAGGGGCGCCGGGTACTCAAGGACGTACGGCAGGCCAAGCAGAACTGGCTCGCCGTGGCCATCGCGGAGCGGCTGACCCCCCAGGAACAGCGCACCCTCGCCACGGCGACCGAGCTGATGCGGCGGCTGACCCGGGAATGAGTGCGCCGAGCCGCTCCCACGAGCCCGCCGGCCTGGGTGCCGACGCCCCCGGCCGGCCCGCCGACGGGACCCGCCACCGGGCCTTCGGCGCGCGCCTGATGACGCCCCTGCTCCTCGGCTCGCTCCTCAACCCTCTCAACTCCACGATGATCGCCACCGCCCTGGTGGCCATCGGCCGGGACTTCCGCATCGGGGCCGCCGGCACCGTCTGGCTCATCTCCGCGATGTATGTCGCCAGCGCGGTGGGCCAGCCCTCGATGGGGCAGCTGGCCGACCGCGTCGGGCCGCGACGGGTCTTTGTCGCCGGTGCGCTGACGGTCTGCGCGGCGGGGCTCATCGGGGCGCTGGCCCCCACCTTCACCCTGCTGATCGTCTCCCGGGTCGTGCTCGGCATCGGTACGGCGGCGGCCTACCCCGCCGCGATGGCGATGCTGCGCGCCGAGTCGACGCGGGTGGGGGTGCCCACGCCCCGCTCCGTACTGGGCCGGCTCTCGCTCGCCGCCCTGGGCAGCGCCGCCATCGGCCCCACCCTCGGCGGACTGCTCGCCGCGACGGCGGGCTGGCGCGCGGTCTTCGCCGTCAACATCCCGCTGGCGTTGCTGGCTCTGCTGTCCGCGCTCGCATGGCTCCCCCGCGACGAGAAGTCTCCCCGCGCCGCCGGCTCCCCGGCCTCCCTCGACCCCCTGGGGATCGCCCTCTTCGCCGCCACGCTCACCGCCACGATGTTCTTCCTCCGGGACCTCGCGGCCCCCCAGTGGCTCCTGCTCGCCCCCGCCGCCGTCCTGGCGGCCGTCCTCGTCTGGTGGCAGCTACGGCACCCGTCCCCCTTCCTCGACCTCCGCATGCTCGCCCGCCACGGCGGCCTGCTGCGCACCTATCTCCGCCACGGGCTGACCTATCTCGTGATCTACTGCGCGCTCTACGGCTTCAGCCAGTGGCTGGAGGAGGCGCACGGCTACTCGTCCTTCCACGCCGGCCTGATCATGCTGCCGATGTCCGGCGCGGCCGCCTTCTGCTCGATCGCCGGCGCCCGTACGAAGGGGATCCGCGCCCCGCTGACCCTCGCCGCGGTCTGCCTGGCGGCCGGCAGCGCGGTTCTTCTCGTCCTGCACAGCGCCAGTCCGCTCCTCGCGCTGCTGTGCGCCGGGGCCCTGCTCGGCGTCCCGCAGGGCCTGGCCGCCACCGGAAACCAGGCCGCCGTCTACGTCCAGGCCCCGGCCGACAGCGTCGGCGCAGCCGCGGGACTCCAGCGCACCGCCCAGTACCTCGGAGCCATCACCGCCGCCAGCCTCATCGGCCTCCTGTACGGCCGGCACGCCACCGACCCCGGGCTGCACCAGATCGCCGCCCTGGGCATCGCCCTCGGCGTGCTCCTCCTCGTCCTCACCCTGACCGACCGCAGCCTGCGCGCCGGCCCGGGAAACTCCACCAACTGACGGCCCTGACAGGCTCGTTCACCACACCACTCCCCAAGGAGCAGCACCGTGCCCGCCACCACCC
Source organism: Streptomyces sp. NPDC048483 (assembly GCF_040651455.1). Classification (NCBI taxonomy): domain Bacteria; kingdom Bacillati; phylum Actinomycetota; class Actinomycetes; order Kitasatosporales; family Streptomycetaceae; genus Streptomyces; species Streptomyces sp. NPDC048483. The sequence continues at coordinate 44,787 of NZ_JBEZJZ010000043.1, read as the reverse complement.
TCGACCCCACCACCGCCCTGATCCTGATCGACCTTCAGAAGGGCATCGCCGGTCTGCCCGCCGCCCCGCACCCCGCCGCCGAGGTCATCGCGCGCGGTGCCCGGCTGGCCGCCGCCTTCCGCGTGCGCGACCTGCCCGTCGTCCTGGTGAACGTCACCGGCGGCGCACCCGGCCGTACGGAAACCGCCCTGACCGGCACCACCCCGCCCGCCGACTGGGCCGATCTGGTCCCCGAACTCGACCGGCAGCCCACCGACATCACCGTCTCCAAGCAGCAGTGGGGCGCCTTCCACGGCACCCACCTCGACCTGGAACTGCGCCGCCGGGGCATCACCCAGGTGGTCCTCGCCGGCATCGCCACCAGCATCGGCGTCGAATCCACCGCCCGCGCCGCCCACGAACACGGCTACCACGTCACCATCGCCACCGATGCGGTCACCGACCTGGACGAGGCGGCGCACCGCAACAGCCTGCAGAAGATCTTCCCGCGCCTGGGCGAGACCGACACGACGGAGGCGATCATCACGCTGCTGGGCTGAGCCGGTGCATCCGTCCTCGGTCGGCGCCGCGCACCCGTCAGGCCGGGACGCCCGGCCGCCGCTCGTGCCACCGCAGATCGTCCTGCAACTGGGCCGCCAGGGAGATCAGCCGTGGCTCGCCGTGGGCCGGGCCGAGGAGTTGGGCGCCCAGGGGGAGGCCGTCCCTGCTGAATCCGGCGGGGACGCTGACGCCGGGCCAGCCGAGGACGTTCCAGGGCCAGGCGTAGGGGCAGGCGGCGATCATGGCCTGGTCGGTGCGCCAGCCGTTGAGTTTGGCGAGGGTGCCGATGCGCGGGGGCGGGGTGGCGGTGGTGGGGGTCAGGAGGATGTCGTAGGGGCCGAAGAGCGCGCCGATGCGGCGTTGTTGGCGTTTTTCGACGGCGCGGGCGCGGCGCAGGACGGGGCCGCCGAGGATGCGACCCATGCGGACGGAGCCGCGGGTGCGGGGGTCGAGGACGGTGCGGTCGGGGACGCGGGCGGCCCATTCGCCGACGCCGGCGGTGGCGCGGGGGAGGAAGGAGAGGCCGAGCAGGCCGTAGTCGGGTTCGGCCTCCTCGACGAAGTGGCCCAGGCGGGCGAGGGTGCGGGCCATGCCGGTGACCGCGGCGCGGACTTCGGGGTGCAGCGGCTTGCGGGTGAAGGTGGTGGCCGGTTTCCAGGAGAGGGCGATGCGGAGGCGGCCGGGGTCGCGGCCGGCGGCCTCGCGGGCGGCGATGGTGGGCGGGCGGTGCAGATCGCCTTCGTGGTTGCCGCTGGCGACGTCCAGGAGGAGCGCCGCGTCCTGGACGGTGCGGGCCAGCGGGCCGATGCCGGTGATGCCCTGGAAGGACTCGGCCTCCGGCCAGGTGGAGATGCGGCCGCGCTGTGGCTTGATGCCGACGAGGTGGGACCAGGCGGCGGGGATACGGACCGAGCCCGCGCCGTCGGTGCCGAGCGCGGCGGGGACCAGGCCCGCGGCCACCGCGGCGGCCGAGCCACCGGACGAGCCGCCGGGGGTGTGGTCGAGGTTCCACGGGTTGCGGGTGTCGCCGAAGGCGGGGCCCTCGGTGAACGGCCACTGGCCCAGTTCGCAGGCGTTGGTCTTGCCGACGATGATCGCGCCGGCCGCGCGCAGCCGCCGTACGACCTCGGCGTCGTGTTCCTTGGGCGGGAACTCCCCGGCGCAGCCGAACGCGGTCGGCTCGCCCGCCACATCGGTGTCGTCCTTGACGGCGACGGGCGCACCGAGCAGCGGCAGCCGTTCGCCCGCGGCCAGTCGCCGGTCGGCTTCGGCGGCCTCGGCCAGCGCCGCCTCGGACCGTACCCGCCGGAAGGCGTTGACGGTGTCCTGGGTGGCCTCGATGCGCTCCAGGCAGCGCCGTACCAGCGCGCTGGAGGTCACCCGTCCCTCGGCCAGCGCCCGCGCCTGCTCGGCGAGGCCTTCCAGTTCGCCGGCCGTCGTACGGGTACGGCCTGCCGGGCCGGGTCCGGTACCGCTGCCACGGCTCTCGTCAACGCTCACGCTGCGCGCCCTCCCTGGGACCGTTCTCGACGAACGGTCCCAGGAGGCTAGTCGTCACCGCGATGGCCAGCAATGACGCCGCGCGGTGGGCCACATGGACGCCACACGGACGGCACAGCGGCCGGTCGGGCAGGACCTGCGGTTACGGCCGGACGACCATCGCCGAGCCGCCGCCGCGCCGTACCTTTTCGGCCGCCGCGAGCCAGCGCCCGTCCGGCAGCCGCTGGACGCCGGTCGCCGCGCCGATCTCGGGGTTCTGCTTGAAGGTGTGGCCCAGCGCCTCGAGTTGGCCACGGAGCCGGCTGTTCCACAGGGCCGGTTCCAGCTCGGTGGCCGCCGCGTTGCGCTGGCTGGCGCGCGGGGCGGCGATGGCGTCGACCAGGGGCATCCCGCGGTCGAGGAAGTTGGCGAGGCTCTGCAGGACGGTGGTGATGATGGTGGCACCGCCGGGTGAACCGAGGGCGACGACCGGCTTGCCGTGACGCAGGACGATCGTCGGGGACATGGACGAGCGCGGGCGCTTGCCGGGGCCCGGCAGGTTCGGGTCACGCACCTCGGGGTCGGCGGGCGCGAAGGAGAAGTCCGTCAGCTCGTTGTTGAGGAGGAATCCGCGGCCGGGGACGACGATGCCGCTGCCGCCGGTCTGCTCGATGGTGAGGGTGTAGGCGACGACGTTGCCCCACTTGTCGGCGACGGTGAGGTGGGTGGTGTTCTCGCCCTCGTACGTCGTCGGCGCGGCCTTGCCGGTGGTGCCGCAGCGCGCGGGCCGACGGGGGTCGCCGGGGGCGAGCGGGCTGGTCAGGACTTTGTTGTCGCTGATCAGGCAGGCGCGGGAGTCGGCGAAGCGCTGCGAGGTGAGGCCTTGGGTCGGGACGTCCTCGTATGCCGGGTCGCCGACCCAGCGGCCGCGGTCGGCGAAGGCGATCCGGCTGGCCTCGATGTAGCGGTGCAGGTACTGCTTTTCGGTCAGGCGGGAAAGGTCGGTCCGCTCAAGGATGTTGAGCGCTTCGGCGACGCTGGTGCCGCCGGAGGAGGACGGGGCCATGCCGTAGACGTCGAGGCCGCGGTAGGTGGTGCGGGTGGGGGCCTGGCTGAGGGCCTCGTAGGCGCGCAGGTCGTTGGCGGTCAGGTCGCCGGGGCGCACCTTGCGCTCGGCGCCGGGACGGACCGGTGGTGTGCGGACGGTGCGTACGAGGTCGCGGCCCAGGTCGCCGTCGTAGAGCGCGCCGACGCCGTTGGCCGCCAACTGCCCGTAGGTACGGGCCAGATCGGGGTTCTTGAGCGTCGAGCCGAGGACCGGGAGCTTGCCGCCGGGGAGGAAGAGGTCGGCGGTGGCGGGGAAGTCGCGGAAGCGGGCTTCGTTGTCGGCGGTCTGCTTGCGGAAGGTCTCGTCGACGGTGAAGCCGTCGGCGGCCAGCTTCCGCGCGGGGGCGAGCACCTGGCCGAGCGAGCGGCTGCCCCATTTGTGCAGGGCGGTGTCCCAGGTGGCGGGGGTTCCCGGGGTGCCGATGCTCAGGCCGCTGGTGACGACCTCCTCGAACGGCATGGGCTTGCCGTTCTCCAGGAAGAGGTTCTTGTCGGCGGAGCGCGGGGCGGTCTCGCGGCCGTCGAGGGTGCGCAGCGAGTGCGTCCTGGCGTTGTAGTAGACGAAGTAGCCGCCGCCGCCTATGCCCGCGGAGTACGGCTCGGTGACGCCGAGGGCGGCGGCGGTGGCGACCGCGGCGTCCACGGCGTTGCCGCCTTTCTTGAGGACGGCTATGCCGGCGGCGGAGGCGTCCGGGTCGACGCTGGAGACCGCACCACCGTGGCCGACGGCGACCGGGGTCTTGGCGGGAGTGGCCTGTTCCGGGGACGAGGGGCCGCGTGGTGGTGTGGACCGGGCGGCGGCCGGGACCGCCAGCAGGGAGCCGGCCAGCGCGGCGGCGGCCCCCAGGACGGTGAGGCGTCGGACGTTCGGCATTCCGGGGTGTCCTCCAAATGCGTGAACGGGGGCGGCAAGGGCCCGGAGCCTACTCGCGGACGCACTACCTCGGCAGAGGGCATAGCGGGACAACTCTCCCCAGCCACCCGCCCCGGCCTCGAACACGCACCCGGACAGCCGCTACGCTCGCCCGCCATGGACGACACCCTCCTGCTCCTGACCGTGGCGGTCGCGGCCCTCGTGGCGGGCCTGGCCGCCGGCTGGGCCGTGCAATCGGCGACGGTCCGCCGGAAGCTGACCCGCGAGCAAGAATTCTTCGGGCTGCCGGCCGGTTCGGAGTGCGTACTGGTCACGCACCGGGACAGCTCCTCGGCCCACTGGAGCATCCCGCGCCATGACGCGCTGGCGCTGCTCGGGCTGGCCGCGGTGATCGAGAACTGCGGGGCGCACCCGGAGGTCGCGCCGCACGACACCGGGCTGCAGGGCTTCGGGGCGCGCACCGAGTTCTGCGTCGGCGACCCGACCGCGCACCGCCGGCTGGCGGCCCATCTGGCCAATCTGCTGCCGGGCGTCGCGGTGCACCCCGGCGACGAGTCCGGTGCCGGGCGCGGCACGTTCACCATCGGCGGCACGGCGTACCGGATGGAGCCGGGAACAGTCGAGTACGTCCTGCTGGCCCGGCTGACGGCCGGCGGCGAGGGCGACCGGCCGGTGTTCCTGGCGGCGGGTCAGCGCCCGGTCACCCACCGGGCCGCGGTACGGCATCTCGTACGCAACCGGGCCCGGCTGGCCCGCAAGCACGGCGCCGGGGGCCAGTTCGCGCTGCTGCTGAAGGTGGTGAACTCGCAGGCGTACGGGCCCGATGTCGTCGAGCTGGTCGCCGATGTCACCAAGGCCGCGACCGCGCCCGCCGAGCCGAAGGGGCACCGGGCGGCGGCCTGACGGACGCGGTGCGCGAGCGCTCCGCGGACGGGCGCGACCGGCCAGGCGGGGGCCCGGCGGGGGGCTCGGCGGGCCGGAAAGCTCGGCGGGCGTCCCTCAGGGTGATCTGCAAAGCTCGGAGCATGATCGCCAGCCTGCGCGCCACCGTCCTGCACTGGACCGGTGCGCTGCCCGTCCTGGCGGTCGTCCTGCTGGCCCTGGTGTGGGGTCGGTCGCTGCCGGTCGCCCTGGTCGCCCTGGTCTCGTGTTTTCTGGCCGGTGCGGTGCTGGCCGCGGTACATCACGCCGAGGTGATCGCGCACCGGGTGGGCGAACCGTTCGGGTCGCTCGTGCTGGCGGTCGCGGTGACGGTCATCGAGGTGGCGCTGATCGTCACCCTGATGGCCGACGGCGGCGACAAGAGCGCCGCGCTCGCCCGGGACACCGTCTTCGCGGCGGTGATGATCACCTGCAACGGCATCGTCGGCCTGTGTCTGCTGGTCGGCGCCCTCAAACGCAAGGTCGCCGTCTTCAACGCCGCGGGCACCGGCGCGGCGCTGGCCACGGTGGCCACGCTGTCCGGACTCAGCCTGGTCCTGCCGACGTTCACCACCACGACCCCCGGACCGCGGTTCTCCACCCCGCAGCTGGTCTTCGCCGCGCTGGCGGCTCTCGTCCTCTACGGCATGTTCGTCACCACCCAGACCGTCCGGCACCGCGACTATTTCCTCCCCGTGACCGCGGCCGGCAAGGTGATCGACACCGAGGACCACGCCGATCCCCCGACCCGCCGGGCGGCGCTGACCAGCCTCGGGCTGCTGGCGCTGGCCCTGATCGCGGTGGTCGGGCTGGCCAAGGCGGTATCGCCCGCCATCGAGTCCGGCGTGGCCGCGGCCGGCCTGCCGTCCTCCGTCGTCGGCATTGTGATCGCCCTGCTGGTCCTGCTGCCGGAGACCATCGCCGCCGTCCGCGCCGCCCACCGGGACCGCGTACAGACCAGCCTCAATCTCGGCCTGGGCTCGGCGATGGCCAGCATCGGCCTCACCATCCCGGCGGTCGCGGTCGCCTCCGTCTGGCTGACCGGGCCGCTGTACCTGGGCCTCGGCGCGACCCACATGGTGCTGCTCGCCCTCACCGTGATGGTGGGCACCCTTACGGTGATCCCCGGCCGGGCCACGCCGTTGCAGGGCGGTATCCATCTCGCCCTGCTCGCCGCGTACATCGTGCTGGCGGTCAGCCCCTGACCCGTTCGCTGCGCTTTGCCTGGGCCGACGTTTTTGGCTTCCCCGCCGTGGGGGTTTGTCGCCGTTGCGCCTGCGGCCCGTTCGCTGCGCTTTGCCTGAGCCGTACGTTTTGGCTTTCCCGCCGTTGCTCGCCCACTGCCTAAAGGGCGTGGGAGGTACCCCCAGCGGCGGGCGGTGCCGCTTGCGCGGGGCTGTTCGGCTGCGGGACCGGGCCTCCGGACTCCGTCCTGCGGCCCGGCCCCTCCCCGTTGGGGGTGGGGAAGACCGGTGGGGGTGTGCGTAGGTAGTCAGGTGCACCAAGTGGACCCAGTCATGGGGCACTGGTACACACCACGCCCACCCCCACCGGCCTCACCACCCACCCACGGGAGGGGACGGACCGTAGCGGCGAAGCCGTGTAGGGCCGTCACCGCACCCGACAACACCACGCCCGCCGCAGGCGCAACGGCGACAAATCCCCACGGCGGGACAGCCGACAACGTACGGCCAAGGCAAAGCGCAGCGGAGGGGTGACGACTGTCACCCAAGGCCGCGGAACCGGAACGCCACCCAATGGTTTATCGTTCAAACGCGAGGCGCACGGAAACCACTTTCCATACGCCGCCTCCCCCACACCGCCCCCGCCGGAATCCCCCGTTCGGCTGGGGCCCGCCCCGGCCGGAATCCCCCGTTCGGCCGGGGCCCTTCTCTTTTCCCGCCGGAGCCGGCGGTCAGCGCAGGTGGGACGCCCCGTTGACGTCCAGCACCGCGCCCGAGGACCAGACCGCGTCCGGCGAGGCGAGGTAGTGGACGGCCGCGGCCACGTCCTGGGGCGTCGCGACCCGGCCGAACGGGCTCTGCTGTCGGACGTCCTCGGTGATCCGGTCCGCGACCCGCTCGGTGCCGACGAAACCGGGCGCGACCGAGGCGACGGCGATCCCGTACGGCGCGAGATGCACCGCCAGCGACTGGCCCATGGCATGCAGCGCCGCCTTGGACGCCCCGTATGCCGGATGGTCCGGCTCGCCCCGGAAGGCCCCCCGCGACCCGATGTTGACGATCCGCCCCGCCACCTCCCGCTCGATCATGTTCCGCGCCGCGCAGTAGCTCATATGCGCCGCCCCCAGCAGATTCACGTCCGTGATCTGCCGCCAGGCGGCCTGCCACTCCTCGAACGACGTACGGTCCAGCGGATGCGCCACATTCGCCGCGGCATTGTTGACCAGCACATCGATCCCGCCGAGCGCGTCCACCGCCGCCGCGGCGATCGCGGCCGCACCGTCCGGCGTCCGCACATCCCCCTGCACCAGAACGTGGCCGCTCCCCGCCAGCCCCGCAAAAGCCTCCTCGGCCGCCTCCCGGCGCGAGGCGTAGTGCAGCGCCACCCGGTCCCCGTCCGCGGCAAACCGCTCCGCAACCGCCCGGCCGATCCCCCGCGAGGCACCCGTCACCAATACCGCCCGGCTCATCCGCACTCCTCACCCGTCCTCGACTGCCCTGGGCATCGCGCTACGCGATGACCGGAAATGATCGTAGGCGTGGGGTGCCGGCGGTGAAGACAGTGGTGGCCGACGACGGGGCGGGCGAGGTCGCCGCGTCCGACAGCACCGACAGCACCGACAGCACCGACAGCACCGACAGCACCGACAGTTAGTGTGCGCAGATGTCTGCGGAACCGGAATTCGGTCAACTCCCTTTCCCCGTCGGCCCGGACGGGGGCGTCGGTCCGGCTGGGCCCGCCGCCGTCCCCGGCCTGCGGTATGACGCCGACTGGCTCGCCCCGGACGCCTGTGGCGCGCTGCTGGCCCGGATCGATGCCGGTGCATGGTCGACGGAGCTGAAGCGGCGGGTGCAGCACTACGGACGGCGGTACGACTACGGGCGGCGCAGCGTGGCGGCGGAGGGGCCCGACGCGGTCGCGCCGGCGGTTCCCGCGTGGCTGCGGGAGGTTGCCGCACGGCTCGCGGACGAGGGAGTGATGGACCGTCAGGCGGACCAGGTCATCGTCAATGAGTACCTTCCGGGGCAGGGCATCAGCGCCCATGTGGACTGCGTGCCGTGCTTCGGACCGGTCGTCGCGGCGGTGTCGCTGGGGTCCGGATGCGTCATGGACTTCAGCGATCCCGGGACCGGCACGAAGGCGGGGGCGCCGCTCGCCCCGGGCAGTCTGTGCGTGATGACGGGGCCGGCCCGGTTCACCTGGCGGCACGCCATCGCGGCGCGCAAGAGCGACCCGGGTCCGGCGGGCGGCCGGGTGCCGCGGGGGCGGCGGGTGTCGGTGACGTTCCGTACGCTGCTCGCGCCCGGCCCGTCCGGCCCGCCCGTCCCGTCGTACCCCTAGGTGCGGCGGGAAGAGCAGGCCGCGGTGCCTCACCCATCTGCCCGCCCGGACATGCGGCGCCGACGGAACCGGTCTTGGATGCTGAGTACGGATGCGCTCTGCCCATGCCGCCCCACCCTTCCCGGGGCGGCATGAGGGCGCGCCACCAGGCGCGGCGGCTCCGCCGGGCGCCGGCCGGCCACCGTCGGGAGCACGCATGCCGTTGCCGAAGGCGCCCGCCGGGCACCGCCGCACGGGTGTGCTGCGGCCCCTGGGCGAATGGTGCGCCCGGCATGCGGTCCTGGTCATCGTGGCGTGGCTGGTGGCGCTGGCCGGGGTACAGGTGCTGCAGCGCGCGTACGGCGGTGAGTACTCCGACAACTTCACGCTGCCCGGTACGCAGTCCCAGCAGGGCAGCGAGGTACTCAAGGCGCATGAGCCCAAGGCCGGCGGCTACAGCAGCCAGGTGGTCCTGCACGACGCGCGGCCGCTGACCGGCTTCAGCGGCCAGATCTCCGACGCCGTCGACGCCCTCCAGAAGTTGCCGGACGTGCTGGCTGTGCAGAGCCCGCTGCCGCCGCCCGGCTCGCCGCCGCCGAAGCCGCCACCGGGTACGCCGAACGTCGGCCCGCTCTCCACCGACGGCCGGACGGCATACCTCACCCTGCGTTTCAGCGTGCCGCCGTCGACCCTGCACCCCGACTACCTGGGCGGCGTCGACCGGGCCGTACAGCCGCTGCGCTCTGCGGGCGTGCAGGTCGAGTACGGCGGGCCGCTGGGCGAGCTGGCCCGGCCCAAGCCGGACGACCGGGTCAGCGAGGCAATCGGCTTCGGCGTGGCGATCCTCGTCCTGCTGGCCGGCTTCGGCAGTGTCCTGGCAGCCGGGGTGCCGCTGCTGACCGCGCTGATCGGCGTCATCTGCGGGCTGGGCGTCCTCGGGCTGATCGCCGCCGCGTTCACCTTCGCCACCGTCTCGCCCACCCTGGCCACCATGATCGGCCTCGGTGTGGGCATCGACTATGCGCTGTTCCTGATCACCCGGCACCGGCAGAACGTCATGGACGGCATCGACCCCGTGACCTCCGCGGGCCGGGCGAACGCCACCAGCGGCCGGGCCGTGCTGGTATCGGGCTGTACGGTCATCATCGCCCTGACCGGACTGACGGTCTCCGGCGTCGGCTTCATCGGCAAACTGGGCGCGGCGGCGGCCGTCACCGTGGTCTCCGCGGTGCTCGGTGCGCTCACCCTGGTGCCCGCGCTGCTCGGCCTGATCGGCCGCCGTATCGACCGGCTGCACGTACGCAAACCGGTCGCCGAGACGGACGGCGCACCCGGCGCCGGGACCCACGGCACCTGGCACCGCTACGCGCAACACGTCGAGCGCCGCCCGTGGTGGTTCCTGACCGGCGGCGTGATCGTGATCGCGGTCCTGGCCGTGCCGCTCTTCTCGATCCAGCTGGGCCACATCGGCGACGGCGCCGACCCGAAATCCTTCACCGACCGGCGCGCCTTCGACCTGATGTCCGCGGCCTTCGGCCCCGGCTCCAACGGGCCGCTGACGCTGGTCATCGACCAGACCGGCGTCCCCCGGGCGGACCGCCCCGCACTGGCGACGCAGGCCCAGAAGGCGCTCACCGGCGTGCCGGACGCGGCCCTGATCACCCCGCTCAAGCCCACCGCGGACGGCGACGTCCTGATCGGCACCGCGTACTCCGCCCATTCCCCGCAGAACGCGGCCACCACCCACCTCACCAACCACCTGACGGACGACGTCCTGCCCCAGGCCGTCCGGGGGACGGCCGCCCGCGGCTATGTCACCGGCACGACCGCCGGCCAGGTGGACTTCCTCGACATCGTCTCCAGCCGCCTGCCCCTGATCATCGCCGTCGTCGTCGGCCTCGCCTTCCTCATCATCCTCGTCGTGTTCCGGGGCGTGCTGGTCGCCGTCAAGGCCGCGGTGCTCAACGTCCTGTCGATCGCCGCCTCGTACGGGGTGGTGGTGGCCGTCTTCCAGTGGGGATGGGGCGGTCCGTCGCTCGGGGTCTCCGGCACCGTGCCGATCGAGAGCTATGTGCCGATGATGATGTTCGCGATCGTCTTCGGGCTGAGCATGGACTACGAGATCTTCCTGCTGTCCCGCGTGCACGAGGCCTGGCTGCGCACCGGTGATCCCAGGGCGAGCGTGGCGCACGCCCTGGAGATCACTGCCCGGGTGATCTCCTGCGCCGCACTGATCATGGTGAGTGTGTTCGCCGCCTTCCTCGTCAGCGACAACATCGTGGTGAAGATGCTGGGCCTGGGCCTGGCGGTGAGCGTGCTGATCGATGCCACGGTGGTGCGGCTGCTGCTGGTCCCTGCGGTGATGACGCTGCTCGGCCGGGCGGCCTGGTGGACGCCGCGGTGGCTGGACCGGATCCTGCCGCATGTGGACCCGGAGGGGGAGGGTGAGCGGCCGGCCCGTGCGGGAAGGGAGAGCTAGCTCTGCACGGTCCGTCCCGCCTGGCTTCCCGCCGCATCTCGCCCGATCATCGACATATGGCCCCGACCGCCGAGCGTGGCTTCCCCCCGTACCCCGAGATCCGGCCGATGCTGGCCACCGTCGGCCCGCTGCCCGCCGAGCACGAGGAGGCGGTGTGGGCGTTCGAGGCCAAATGGGACGGTGCGCGCTGCATCGTCAGCACGCCGGGTGACGGTACGGTCCGGCTCGTCACGCGGGCGGGCAACGACGCGTCCACGACGTACCCCGAGCTCGCGCCGCTGGGCGAGCAGCTGCGCGGCCGGCCCGCGGTGCTGGACGGCGAGGTGGTGGTGCTGGATGCGCGGGGGCGGCCCGACTTCGGGCTGCTGCAGCGGCGGATGGGGGTGATGAACCCGCGCCGCACGGCCCGGCTGGCCATGGAATACCCGGTCCATCTGGTGCTCTTCGACCTGATGTATCTCGGCCAGTCGCTGCTCGGCGTGCCCTATTACGAGCGCCGCGGCATCCTGTCCCAGATGCGCCTGCGCGGCCTGAACTGGTCGGTGCCCGCCTATGTGGAGGGCCAGGGCAAGCAGGCGTGGGAGGCGTCGCTGCGGGGCGGCATCGAGGGCGTGGTGGCGAAGAAGCTGACCTCGCCATACACGCCGGGCATACGGTCACCCGAGTGGCGCAAGACCAAGCATCTGGTGACGCTCGACGTGATCATCGGCGGCTGGACGGAGGGCCACGGCGGGCTCACCGGGCTTCCCGGCGCCGTCCTGGCGGGCATCGAGGAAGCGAGCGGGCTGCGGTACGTCGGCTCCGTGGGATCGGGCCTGTCCGACCGGGAGCGGCGGGACCTGGCGCAATATCTGGGGGTGATTCCGCTCGGCCACTCCCCCTTCACCAACCCGGTGGACGTCACGGGCGCCCACTGGGCCGAGCCCCGGCTCATCGCCGAGGTCACCTTCACCGGCTGGACCTCGGCGGGACGGCTACGGCACCCGATCTGGCACCGGCTGCGGCCCGATCTGACGCGGCTGGGCTGACGTGCCCTCAGGCACAGGGGAACGGCGAGCGCGAGGCAGGGACGGCTGCCTCGCGGGACGGCTCACGGACGGCAGAATGCGGCCGCGGCGACCGACCCGCCGTCGTTCTCGTCGTCCGTGCCCAGGATCCCCGCGCGCGAACCCGGCAGGCAGACGAGCGCCTCTATCTTGTGGCCGGAGAAGGTGCCGAGCCGGTGCGGCTTGTCGGACGCGTCCAGGTGGGCGTCGCCGCCCTTGCCGACGGAGAGGTGTCCGGCGTCGTAGAGCGCCGAGTCGTACGGCCCGTCGTCGCCCGGGTCCGAGGCGGACGAGACCGTCAGATCACCGGCGGCCGAGATCTTCACATCCGAGATGTGCCGGACGTCCTGGTCCGGATAAGGCGCCCTGAATTCCGCGGAATCGCGCTTACCGAAGGAGTTCGTGTCCCGATCCCAGGTGGCGGTGGTCAGTTTCGCGGGCCGGTCGTCCTGGCCGCGGTCCGCCCAGACGGCAGCAATGCCGTCCTTTGTAGCGGTCAGCGCGAACCCCTCGTAGTTCCCGTCCGAGGAAACTCCGGGCAAGGGGAAGGTGCTTACCACCTTCGCGGTGCCCTTTTCCACGTGAATGCGGTACGCCGTACCCCTGCTGGCGAGCGCCACATACTCGTGGTCCCGGCCCGGTACGGCGTCGATCGCCTCCAGGTCCACGGGCAGTTCCCCGCTCCACTCCAGCGGCTTCACCTGCGGCTTGGCGTCCGGGACGTAGCGCACTGCAACCAGTCGGTTCTCGCCGGGGTTCTTATTGTCACGGACGGCGAGGGTGTCCACCGCGTCACCCTCCCGGCCGTCGACCACGATTCCGCTGATTCCGGAGGTGATGCCGTCACCCGCCCGTTGCCAGTCGACCGCCGGGGCGGCGCCGGCAGGGGCCGCGGGCGCGATGAGTGCGGCGCCGGCTATGGCGACGCCGAATAGTTTCTTGATCATCGGTCGATTCTAGGTGCGGGTCTCAGATTTGCCAGGGGGTAGTCGTTATCACCTTCAGGAAAGTCGAATGCCTGCGCCCACGAATACCACTCACCATCAAATCCACGCCCCGATAATGCTATTCCGGGACATATCTCGTTGTACGTGGCTGCGTACGAAACTGGATACGAGACCGGATACGGGGCCTGATACAGGACGGGATACGGGCTGCGTCACGGCCCGGCGTGCGGGGAAGGCTCGCCACGCACACCCGGCGCATACCCAGCCATCGAGCAGAAAGCGCCCGGACACCCCACATGAACAGGAAGGAGCAGGTAATGCCCGACCCCCTCACCACGGACGGCACCGCCGTATACGGCAGAAAACCGTTCAAGCGCTCAAAGAGCCACTTCGCGGACCGCATCACCGCGGACGGCCGGGACGGCTGGCCCGTGGAGCGCGGCCGCTACCGCCTCGTCGTCAGCCGCGCCTGCCCCTGGGCGAGCCGGGCCGTGATCTCACGGCGGCTGCTCGGCCTGGAGGACGCACTGTCGCTCGCCATCACCGACCCCATCCAGGACGACCGCAGCTGGCGCTTCACCCTGGATCCGGGCGGCCGCGACCCCGTACTGGGCATGCGCTACCTCAGCGAGGCCTATGACGCCCGCGAGAAGGACTACCCCGGCGGCGTCAGCGTCCCCGCCATCGTCGACATCCCCAGCGGGCAGCTCGTCACCAATGACTTCCAGAAGATGACCCTGGACCTGGCGACCGAATGGACGGCGCTGCACCGTCCCGGCGCGCCCGATCTCTACCCGGAGCCGTTGCGGCCCGAGATCGACGAGGTGATGGAGGGCGTCTACCGCGACGTCAACAACGGCGTCTACCGAGCCGGGTTCGCCACCGGGCAGAGCGAGTACGACACGGCGAGCCGCGATGTGTTCCGGCGGCTGGACCTGCTGTCCGAGCGGCTGGCCGACCGCCGCTACCTGGTCGGCGACACCATCACCGAGGCCGACATCCGCCTCTTCACCACACTGGTCCGCTTCGACGCCGTCTACCACGGCCACTTCAAGTGCAACCGCTTCAAGCTGGCCGAGGACCCGGTGCTGTGGTCGTACGCCAAGGACCTCTATCAGACGCCGGGCTTCGGCGACACCGTCGACTTCCACCACATCAAGCAGCACTACTACCGGGTCCACACGGGCATCAATCCCACCGCAATCGTCCCGCTCGGCCCTGACCTCAGCGGCTGGCTGACGCCGCACCACCGCGAGGAACTGGGCGGACACCCCTTCGGTGACGGAACGCCGCCGGGACCGGTACCGGCGGGCGAGGAGGTGCCTGCGTCGGGTCGACCGTGAGATCCTCAAAACCGGTGCGACCGGAGCTTGCCGCGAGCGTACCGAGCGCCTTGGGGCTCCCGGTTCACCGCGAGTCACGCAAGGAGTGAGCCTCATGAGGATGCTCGCAACGGCCCGTATACCCGTCGAAACCGGCAACGAGGCGCTGAAGAACGGCACTCTCCCGAAAATCATGGAATCGATCCTCGACACCATGAAACCGGAGGCGGCCTACTTCACCCCCGACCAGGGCGAACGCACCGCATTCCTGTTCTTCGATATGCAGGAATCGTCGCAGATGCCGATACTTCTTGAACATTTCTTCCTGGAGCTGAATGCCAAGGTGACCATTCAGCCGGTGATGAACAGCGATGAGCTGCGCAAGGGGCTGGGAGAGCTGATGGGCGGCCGGTGACGGACAGCGCGGACCCGCCTGCGGGTGTAATGGCCGCCCCGGTCGTATACGGTCCACCGCCGCCCACCCCATGAACTTCTCCACGATCCAGGCCGGTTGCCCACCCGCAAGTCCGTGAGTGCGACCGCAAGAGTCTCTGCGGCCGAGCGCTCTGCAGCGGCGCATGGCCCGACATCTCCGGCCAGGCGCACTGCAGTTGCCCGCGACGGAACTCCGCCACGGCCCCCGGCCGGCCGTGCGTGATCAGCAGCGGCGGCTCGCGCGGCTCACTCCCCCGCCCCTCCGGGACGGCCGGCGCGCTCACGCGTGGCCGACGCGCTGTCATCGTCCGGTCCCGCACCGCCGCTCCGGCGATGCCGTGCGGCCTGCTCCTCGATCCAGCGGCCGTGGGCCTCCCAGGCGGCCTGCTTGCTCATCCCCAGCGCCGCGCCGATCTGCGACCACGAGGCACCCGCGTCCCGGGCGGACCGCACCGAGAGCTGCCGCCCGTCAGCCGCCTTGCGCGCGATCACCTCACCCAGCGCCAGCATCTCCAACACCTCCTCTCTGGACAGGGGTTGGAGATGCTGGAGGTCCGCATCCGGCGCCGGGGAGTCCCGTACCCGGAGCGCGTCATAGCGGGCCGTGGCGGAGAGCAGGGTGAAATGCCCCTCGAGACTTTCGGGAGTCAGCATGCATCCAGCTTTGCGTCATGACACCTTGACGTCAAGCCGACATGACGGCCACCCGTCGCACGCGCCCGGCGAGGGCGCGTCGCAGAGCCCGGTACCGAGAGGGGCACCCTCAACCCCACCCCACCATCCCGACGTTACCCACCCGTAACCTACCGACGGGTTACCACAGGTAAGTGCCGCGCCTTACTCTCCAGTCAACTCGAGCCCCGTACGCCCCATCTGTCTTCGGACAGCGTGCGCGCGGCTCGCATCGAGATCTGGAGCAGAGAAGATGACGCCCTCCCGCACGACCTTGCGCGCCGCGATCGGCACCGTCTCCGCGGCGGTCCTCGCCACCACGGTCCTCACCGCCGCTCCGGCCACCGCCCAGGCCGCGCCGGTGGAATCGGCACCGGCGTCCGGCGCGCCCTCGGTGAAGTTCGTCGACATCAAGGGCGACGGCGGCATCACTCTCAAGGCGAATGTCTTCACCCCGGCCGGTGCGGACGGGACCCGGCGCTACCCCGTCATCGTGCTGCCGACCAGCTGGGCGATGCCGCAGGTCGAATACCTGGCGCAGGCCAAGAAGCTGGCCGATGCGGGCTATGTGGTCGTCGGCTACAACTCCCGCGGCTTCTGGCAGTCGGGCGGGAAGATCGAGACGGCCGGCCCGCAGGACATCGCCGATGCGTCGAAGGTCATCGACTGGACGCTGGCCCACACGCCCGCCGATCCGCACCGGGTCGGCATGGGCGGGGTCTCGTACGGGGCCGGGATCAGCCTGCTGGCATCCGCATTCGACAAGCGGATCAAGGCAGTTGCGGCGCTCAGCGGCTGGGGCGATCTGATCGGCTCCATCTACAGCGGCCGGACCCAGCACCTCCAGGCGGCAGCGATGCTCGGCGGCGCGGGCGCGCTGACGGGCCGCCCCAGCCCGGAACTCCAATCCATCCTCAAGGACTTCCTCACCTCCAACCTCGACAAGGAAAAGGACATGATCGCGTGGGGGAAGAAGCGCTCCCCCGCCACCTACATCGACAAGATCAATGCCAATGGCGCGGCCATCATGCTCGGCAATGCGTGGGGCGATTCGCTCTTCCCGCCCAACCAATACGCCTCCTTCTACGAGAAGTTGAAGGGGCCGAAGCGGCTGGAGTTCCGGCCCGGAGACCACGCCACGGCCGAGGCGACCGGGCTGTTCGGGCTGCCGAATGACACCTGGACCAACACCAAGCGGTGGTTCGACCACTACCTCAAGGGCGAGGACAACGGCATCAACCGCGAGTCGCCGGTGCTGCTCAAGTCCCGTTCCACCGGGGCGTACGAGGGCTACAAGAGCTGGAAGGACGTACCGTCGGCGCACCGGAGGATCGAGCTGGGCGGCAGCAAGCGGATCCACACCAACCTCGACTCCGGTGCCGACGGCGGGCTGATCTTCCTCTCCAGCATGCTGGACCAGTTCTTCCGGCTGCCTCCGATGGCGTCGGTCCCGCTGTTGCCGCGCTCGCTGGCCGCCGTATGGGAGTCCGAGCGCTACGAGACCGGGCAGCGGGTGCGCGGGACGACGCGTCTGCACACCACGGTGACCAGCACCGCCGAGAGCGGCACCGCCATCGCCTACCTCTACGACGTGGGCCCGCTCGGCCTGGGCAAGCTGGTCACGCACGCCCCGTTCACCTTCCACGGCAAGACACCGGGCAAGCCCTTCGGCGTGGACCTGGACCTCTTCTCGACGGCGTACGACGTCCCGGCCGGGCACCGGCTCGCAGTGGTCGTGGACACCGTCGACCCGCTGTACATCGAGCACAACCCGCTCGGCGCCAAGCTGACGTTCTCCTCCCCGGCGGGGGATCCGTCGTATGTGTCGGTGCCGGTGCGCGACTGAGGCACCCACCGTATGCCCGGCGAGCGGGACGTCTACCGGCGTCCCGCTCCGCCGGAACCCGCCGCGGTGTCCGCCGTCGGCGTCAGCGGATCCACCCGGGACAGGGTCTCGGCCAGCGGCAGCCCGGCCCGCGCGGCCGCGACCCGGCGGGCCCGGAGTTCGGCGCGGGTCCGCGGACGGTACTTCGGCTCCTTGACGCAGCCGCACACCGAACGCCCCTCGTAGCGCAGTCCCTCGCCCAGCACCGCCGCCACGACGGACCACGCGCGGGTGTCCCGGCGCGGCGGCGGGGCGAAGTCACGGCCGGCGCAGATCAGCGGCCCGGCACAGTTCGGGCACCGGTCCGCCCGCTCCGGGTCCGGGTGCCGCTTGAAGCTGACCCGGCACGTCACGCAGGCGTGGTGCATCTTGTACATCGTCACGGCGTAGCGGCACATGGCATCGACCCTAGTGGAGACGAGCAGATCCCGGCCGAACCCCGGTCCCGGCCTCACCCCTTGGGCCCCTGAGGCATCCCCGGCAGCACCGTCTCCGGCTCCGGCGGTGCCACCTCCACGCCCTTGACCTTCGGGTTGCGGCGCTGGCGCTTGGCGACCCAGTTGGCCAGCCAGGACAGCAGCATGCACATCCCGATGTAGATCGGCGAGATGATCATGACGACGGGGATGAACGGCAGGCCGTAGTCGAGGTTGGAGGCGATCAGCTTGCCGGCGTGGAGGAATTCCTCGTAGGTGATGAGGTAGCCGAGCGAGGTGTCCTTCAGGGCGACGACCAGCTGGCTGATGATCGCCGGGAGCATCGCGCGGACCGCCTGGGGTACCAGGACGTGGGTCATGACCTGGGTCTTGCGCATGCCGAGTGCGTAGGCGGCCTCGCGCTGGCCGCGGTCGACGGAGTTGACGCCGGTGCGGAAGACCTCGGCGAGTACCGAGCCGTTGTAGAGGGTCAGGCCGGCGACCAGGGCGGTCAGCGGCTGGGCCTGGAGGGCCACATAGATGAAGAAGATCATGACGAGGACGGGCATGGCGCGGAAGAACTCGACCAGCAGCGTGCTCACCCAGCGGACGACCCGGTGCACGGAGAGCCGCCCGGTTGCGAGCACCGCGCCGAGCGCCAGCGAGAGAACCGCCGCGAGCCCGAAGGCGCGCAGGGTGTTGGCGAGGCCGGTGAGCAGAAGTTCCTGAATTCCCTTGTAGAGGAAGGGAGTCCACTTGGCCGCCGTGAACTGGCCGGTGGAGAACAGGAGGTAGATGATCCAGGCGATCAGGGCCAGGATGACGACCGTCGAGGCGAGGCCGTAGAACCGGTGGCGTTGCCGGGTGCGCGGGCCCGGGATGTCGTAGAGGGTGGTGGTGGTCATCGGGCGACTCCGAAGCGCTTCTCCAGGAAGTTGAAGATCGCGCTGATGGTCAGGGTCACGATCAGATAGCCGACGGCGATCCAGATGAAGGTCCAGATGATGCTGTAGCCCAGCTCATTGAGCGGTTTGTAGACGCCGAGGAGTTCGACGACGCTGAAGGCCCCGGCGATCGCGGAGTTCTTGGCGAGCGCGATGAGGGTGGAGCCGATGGGCGGGATGACCGAACGGAAGGCCTGCGGCAGGACGATGTCGCCGAGGGTCTGCGGGAAGGTCATGCCCAGGCTGCGGGCCGCCTCGCCCTGCCCCACCGGCACGGTGTTGATGCCGGAGCGCACCGCTTCGCAGATGAAGGCGGAGGTGTAACAGCCGAGCGCGAGGACGGCGAACAGCTTGAAGGGCAGGACCAGCCCGAAGCGCGGCAGGCCCAGGACGACGGCGAAGAACAGCAGGGTCAGCGGTGTGTTCCGGAGCACCATCACCCACGCCGTGCCGAGCGCCCGCAGCGAGCCGACCGGCGCGACGCGGAAGGCCGCCATGAGGAAGCCGAGGACGAGGGCGAGCAGCGAGGCGTAGACGGTGAGTTCGACGGTGCCCAGCAGGCCGTCCCCGTAGAGGGAGAGGTTGTCGAGGAGAACGTTCACGGGTCAGGTCCTAGGGTCCTAGCTCGCCGGGTAGCGGTCGATCGGGGGCGGCTTCGGTGCGGGCGCTCCGGACAGGCCGAGCGTCGCGTCGTACGCCTTCTTCCAGTTGCCGTTCTTCTCGTCGGTGGCGAGCGCGGTGTCGAGGGCGAAGCGGAGTGCGTTGTCGCTGCGCGGTACGCCGATCCCGTACGGTTCCTCGGAGAACGGCTTGCCGACCACCTTCATCTCGTCGGGCACCTTGGCCGCGTAGCCCAGCAGGATCGCGTCGTCCGTGGTGACCGCGTCGACCTGATAGGTCAGCAGATTGTCCACGCACACCGAGTAGGTGTCGTAGGTGATCAGTTGGGCCTTGGGGTAGTCGGCCTGGATGCGCTGCGCCGGGGTCGAGCCGGCCGCCGAGCAGACGCGCTTGCCGGCGAGGTCCTGCGGCCCGTGGATGTCGTTCTCGTCGGTGCGGACCAGCAGCGACTGGCCGGCCATGTAGTACGGCCCGGCGAAGCCCACCAGCTTCTTGCGCTTGTCGTTGATGGTGTAGGTGCCGACGTAGTAGTCGATCTGGCCGTTCTGCAGGGCCGTTTCGCGGTTGGCGGAGGCGATCGTCTTGAACCGGAGGGTGGCGGGCGGGAAGCCGAGGGCTGCGGACATCATCTTGGCGATCTCGATGTCGAAGCCGCTGTAGAGGCCGGAGGCCGGGTCCTTCTCGCCGAGGTAGGGCTGGTCCTCCTTGACGCCGACGATGAGATGGCCGCGGCGCCTGGCCTGTTGCCAGGTGGGCGAGTCGGGCAGACGGAAGTTCCGGGCGACGGGATAGGTGGGGAGTGCGCTGCCGGTGGGGCCCTTGACCGGTGGGCTGCCCTCCCGGCCGCAGCCTGCGGTGGCCAGGGCGAGGGCGGTGAGGACGAGTGCCACCAGGGCGCGGCGCAGGGGCGTAAGGGAGAAGTGCGGCATCGCGGCACCCCCGTTCAGTGCTTGAGGATCTTGGAGAGGAAGTCCTTCGCGCGTTCGCTCCGCGGTGCGCTGAAGAAGTCCTCGGGGGTGCGGTCCTCGACGATACGGCCGTCGTCCATGAAGACCACGCGGTTGGCGGAGGCGCGGGCAAAGCCCATTTCATGGGTGATCACGACCATCGTCATGCCCTCCTGCGCGAGCTGGCGCATGACCTCCAGCACCTCGTTGATCATCTCCGGGTCGAGGGCGGAGGTCGGCTCGTCGAAGAGCAGCGCCTTGGGCTCCATGGCGAGGGCGCGGGCGATGGCGACGCGCTGCTGCTGGCCGCCGGAGAGCTGGGCGGGGTATTTGTCGGCCTGGGAGGCGAGCCCGACCCGGTCGAGGAGTTCGCGGGCCCGCTGCGCCGCCTCGTCCTTGTTCTTCTTCCGGACCTTGATCGGCGCCAGCATGATGTTGGCCAGCACCGTCTTGTGGGCGAAGAGGTTGAACGACTGGAAAACCATGCCGACATCGGCACGCACCTGGGCCAGCGCGCGGCCCTCTTCGGGCAGCGGCCTGCCTGCCAGGGTGATACTGCCCGACTCGATCGTCTCCAGGCGGTTGATGGCCCGGCACAGGGTGGATTTGCCGCCTCCGGAGGGCCCGATGACCACCACCACCTCCCCGCGGCCGACGGTGAGGTCGATGTCCCGGAGAACGTGCAGTTTCCCGTAGTGCTTGTTGACCCCGCGCAGTTCAATCAGCGCTTCACCGGCCATATGCAGACCTGCCCACTCTCATCCGTACAGCGGAGAGCCCGCAAACTACCGGGAGGAAAGGGGCGCTTCTCTCCGGACACGCACACAGAGAGGCATATTGGGGGTTAAAGCATGTTTACGGAGGAACTCGGCGCGGCGGCCCGCTGTCCTTCGCCTTCTCGCAGGGATCAGTTCTCCGCGGCCTCGGCATAGACCTGGGACAGCTCGGGCGCACCGCCGTCCGCCCATTCATGCCCCGCCTCCACCACATCGATCTCCCGCCCCGACGCCAGCCTGACCACCGGCTGCCCATCCGGCCACACATGCCACACGGCGCCGCGCACCGTACGCACCAGGACGGTGCCCAGATAGAGCCCCGCGTCATTGCCGAGCCAGGACACCACCTCCGGGTCGTCCCGCCAGACCGGCTGCACCTGGTCCAGCGCCTCCAACGAGCCCACGGAGTCGTCGAGTTCCACCCCTTCCGCGGCGGCCTGGGCCCGCAGCAGCTCGCATTCGGACAGCAGCTCGACGACGCTCTCGGGGTCGGCGCTCACCGACTCCGCGAGCGGCACCGACCCGCCGGGGTGGGAGCGCCTGCGCCACTTGTCCAGGAAAGACATGTTCATGGTGCGAGGGTCCCACCCGTACCAGGGCCCCGGCCACAGGCGCGCGGCGCAACCGATCCCCGTTCGTCACCTTGACGCCCCCTGCCGGCCTTCCTACTTTCATGGCGCTCGGATCGGATCGGCTGGATCCGCCGCAGCACCCTGCCCCCCACGGAAACGCCCGGATCGCAGCTCACCATCTGCCCGTTGACCTCGTCCGATGTCCGCCGGCACGTCATCCGACAGCGCCCGGAGCCACCAGAGGGAAGGCATTCATGCGCGTACGACCATGGGGCACCGCCCTGGCACTCCTGCTCACCGCGACCGCACTGCCCGCCGCCACCACGACCGCCCTCGCGGCGCCCGCCGCGGCCGCCTCGGGGGCGGCCTCGGCGGCGCAAACCCCGCACCGCCCGTTGCCCTTGGCGAGACTTTTCGACAACAAGGCCATCAGTGACAACGCCAGACCTGGCGCGGCCGACTTCGACGGCGCGGGCCATTCGCTCTCCGCGCAGGACCTGGCGGCGGCCGGCTGGTCGCCCGGCAGAACGCTGACGATCGACGAGGCGCGGCTCGCCTGGCCCCGTACGGCGGCCGGTACGCCGGACAACGTGGTGGCGAACGGGCAGGCGGCGGTGCTGGACGGGCGGGGCGACGCGCTCACGTTCCTGGTCGCCAAGACGGGAACCGATGGTGGGCCGGCCGCCGGCACCGGGACCGTGCACTACCGCGACGGTTCCCGGTCCGCCTTCGAACTCACCGCGCCCGACTGGCGTTCGGGGCCGCTGAGCACCAAGGCGGTGGCGCTGCCGCACATCAATGCGCCGGGCGGGCAGAGCACAGAGGCGGCGGCCCGGCTGTACGCGGTATCGGTGCCGCTGCGGGCCGGGCGCGAGGTGGCGTCGGTGGAGCTGCCGCGGGACCCCGGTCCGGCGGCCGATCTCCATGTCTTCGCGGCCACGGTAAAGGCCAACTCTCCTGGAAGGACGGGGAGTTGGTCGGCGAGCACGGCCGGCTACCGTGCGGTCGGCCCCTGGACGGACCGTACCCTGCGGCTCGTCGTGCACGCCGGTGCGGGCGGGCCGCGGGCGCGGATACGGCTGGCGAACACCTTCGCGGCAGGGCCGGTGGACATAGGGGCGGCGAGCGTGGCGGTGCAGGATGCGGGCGCCGCGGCGGATTCGGCGCCTGTACCGGTGACGTTCGGCCGCGGACACACCGGCACCCGGATACCGGCGGGCGCCGAGGCCGTCAGCGATCCGGTCGCCTTCGACGTCCCGGCGGACACCAGCCTCCTGGTCTCCCTCCATCTGCCGGGGACGGTGACGGCGGCGCCCGTCCACCAGGAGGCCACCCAGGTCTCGTATCTGAGCGCGCAGGGCGGCGGGGACCGTACCGGTGACGCCGGTGACGCGGGGTTCCCGGAGACGATGACCATCTGGCCGTTCCTGACGGGCGTGGACGTCGAGGGCGGCCCCGGCTCGGTCGTGGCGCTGGGCGACTCCATCACCGACGGGGTGAAGTCGACGAGCGGCGCCAACCGCCGCTGGCCCGATGTCCTCGCCCGCCGCTTCCAGGCCCAGAGCGCCCTCCCCCGCTACGGCGTCCTCAACCACGGCATCTCCGCGAACCGCATCGTCACCGACCGCTACCAGGGCGACGGGGTCAGCACCGACACCGGCGGGGTGAGCGCCCAGCACCGCCTGGAGCGGGATGTGCTGGCACAGCCCGCCGTCCGTACGGTCGTCGTCTTCGAGGGCATCAACGATGTGCGCTGGGGCACCTCGGCGGACGAGGTCATCGCCGGTCTGCGGGCCATCGCCCGGCGGGCGCACGAGCGGGGGCTACGGGTCGTGGCGGCCACCATCGCCCCCTGCGAGGGCTACAAGGACTGCACCGCGGACGTCGAGGCCCGCCGCCAGGCCGTCAATGCCTTCCTCCGCGCCCACGGCGGCGTCTTCGACGCGACCCTGGACTTCGACGCCGTGGTCCGCGATCCGCAGCGCCCCCAGCGGATGCTGCCCGCCTACGACAGCGGTGACCATCTCCATCCCGGCGACGCGGGGCTGAAGGCGCTCGGTGAGTCGGTGGATCTGCGGGCGCTGGTGCCGGGGCGGGGCTGAGGGGGTACCGGCCGGTCGCGGCCGGCTGACGGGGCGTCGGCCGGTCGGGCCGGCCCCCGCGGCCCGTCGGTCACCGCCCTCACACGTCGAGGTCCACGACCACCGGCGCATGGTCCGAGGCGCCCTTGCCTTTGCGCTCCTCGCGGTCGACATAGGCGTCCGAAACGGCCTTGGCGAACGGCTCGTTGCCGTAGACCAGGTCGATGCGCATGCCCTTGTTCTTGGGGAAGCAGAGCTGGCGGTAGTCCCAGTAGGTGTACGGGTGGTCGTACTTGAGGGGGCGGGGGACGACATCCGTCAGGCCCGCGTCGCGCAGGGCGGTCAGCGCGGCGCGCTCGGCGGGGGTGACATGGGTGGCGCCGGCGAAGACGGCGGGGTCCCAGACGTCGTCGTCGGTCGGGGCGACGTTGTAGTCGCCGAGGACCGCGAATGGGCGGGCGCCCGCCGCGTCCTCGGCGACCGCCGCCTTCAGGGCCTCGAACCACTGGAGCTTGTAGGCGTAGTGCGCATGATCGACCTCGCGGCCGTTGGGGACGTACACCGACCAGATGCGCGCCGGGCCGCAGGTGGCCGAGATGGCGCGGGGCTCCTGGGCACCCTCGTAGCCGGGGCCGCCGGGCAGGCCCTTGACGACGTCGTCCAGGCCCACCTTGGACAGCAGCGCCACACCGTTCCACCGGCCGTCGGCGTTGACCGCCGCTTCATAGCCGAGCTGGCGCACCTCCTCGTACGGGAACTGCTCGGCGGAGCACTTGGTCTCCTGGATGCACAGCACGTCCGTGCCGGTGCTCTCCAGCCAGGCCAGCAGCCTCGGGAGGCGGGCGGTGATCGAGTTGACGTTCCAGGTCGCGATGCGCATGTACGTAAACCTACAGCGGGGGTGTGACAGTCAGCCGAGTGTGGTGCCGGTGCCGGGGGTCAGGCGGCCGTGATCGGTGCCGCCGAGTTTGTCGATCATGGAGTCGTAGATCGGCCGGGCGTGGTCCTGGAGGAGGCTGTCGTGGATGTCGATGGCCCTGCGGGGTGCGACCGCGCGGACGTAGTCGATCACCTCGGCGACCTTGTTCCAGGGCGCGTGGACGGGCAGCAGCAGAGTGTCGACGCGGCGGCCCTCGGGGACGGTGAGCGCGTCGCCCGGGTGGAAGACCGCACCGCCGTCGACCAGATAGCCGACGTTGGTGATACGGGGGATGTCGGGGTGGATGACGGCGTGCAGCTGGCCGTGCACCTCGATGTCGAAGCCCGCGGCGGTGAAGGTGTCGCCCTCGCCCACGGTGTGCACCCGGCCGGGGAAGGCGGCCGAGAGCTGACCTGCGACGCTGGCCAGGGTCCAGATCTCGGCGCCGGGATTCGCCTCCATGCCCGCGCGCAGCCGGTCCTCGTTGAAGTGGTCCATGTGCTCATGGGTCACCAGGATCGCGTCCGCCCCGACGGCCGCGTCCTCCTCGCTGAACACACCCGGGTCGATGACCAGCGTCTGCCCGTCCTTCTGGAGCCGGACGCAGGCATGGGTCATCTTCGTGAGTTCCATGGGGTTCGTGAGTTCCATGGGGCCATCTTGCCGCGCGCGCCGGGCGCCCACCCCCGGAACGGCGGCGGGCGCGCCCGTCATTCCTCCGGGGTCGTCTCCTCCTTTATCACCCGCTGGGCCACCGCAAAGGCGGAGTTCGCTGCCGGGACGCCGCAGTAGATCGCGGTGTGCATCAGGACCTCCTTGATCTCGGTGGGGGTGAGGCCGTTGCGGAGGGCGGCGCGCACATGCAGCGCCAGTTCGTCGAGGTGCCCGCGGGCCACCAGCGCGGTGAGGGTGACGATGCTGCGGGTGCGGCGGTCGAGGCCGGGGCGGGTCCAGGTCTCGCCCCAGGCGTAGCGGGTGATGAAGTCCTGGAAGTCGCCGGTGAAGTCGTCGGCGGCGGCCTCGGCGCGGTCGACATGGGCGTCGCCCAGGACCTCGCGGCGGACCTTGATGCCCGCCTCGTACGTGCCGCCGCGGTCCGGCTCCTGCTTGGTGAGGCCGGACTCTATGGCGGCGGGGGGCGCGGCCGGGGGCGGCGGGGGCGCGATCTGCGCCTTGGGGGCGGCGGCGCCGATGGCGGCCTGGCCGGCCGGGCCGGGCTTGTCGTGCCAGGCGGTGGTGAAGTGCCGGATGAGGAGTTCGGTGACGGCCGAGGGCTGCTCGACGGGCGCGAGGTGGGAGGTGCCGGGCACCATGGCGAGGCTCGCGTCCGGTATGCCGGCCACCAGGGAGCGCGCGTCGCTGGTCGGGGTGACCTGGTCCTCGGAGCCGACGACGACGAGGGTGGGCACGCCGACGCGGCTGAGGGAGGACCGTACGTCGTACGAGGCCAGTGCCTCGCAGGCGGCTATGTAGCAGCCGGGGTCGGTGGTCCGCACCATCTGGACGGCCCATTCGACGATGGCGGGCTGGGCGCTTGCGAAGCCGGACGTGAACCAGTGCTCGGGGGCGGTGCGCGCGATCGGGTCGAGGCCGTTGGTACGGATCACCACGCCGCGCTGGCGCCAGGCGTCCGCGGTGCCGTAGCGCGACGACGAGGACACCAGGGCAAGGGAGGTCACCCGGTGCGGGCGGGTGAGCGCCAGCTGGAGGCCGACGGCGCCGCCGATGTTGCAGCCGGCATAGCCGAACCGCTCGACGCCCAGGAGGTCGAGGGTGGCCACCAGGCGGTCGGCCAGTTCGGCGATGGAGGACGCGGCGTGGGCGGGCGAACCGCCGTGACCGGGCAGATCGAAACGGATGACGCGCCAGTGGCGGGTCAGCTCGGGGATCTGCCGGTCCCACATGTGCCATGTTGTACCGAGCGAGGCGCCCAGTACGAGTACGGGGGCGTCGTCGGGACCGTCGATCCGGTGCTGCAGGGTCTTCTCGCTCACCCGACCAAGCTACCGAACTTCGTGACGCGGTCCTGACACCCGGGTCAGGAAAAGCCGGCACGAGGACGCCCGTAGCGTGGCCACCGGCCGCACCCGAAGCGGATACGCGCAGGTCAGAGCCTCATGATCGAGACGATGCAGACGACTGAGTGGCCCGGCTTGTCGTAGCTCACCTTGATCCCCTGGTACGGATGCGGTGCCCTGCTCGTGATCAGGACTGGGGCGTCTGCCGGCCCATCAAAGCGGTGCTGCAGGGTGCGCCTCGGTGTCTCACTCGCCCCCTGCGCGATCTCAGATCTCACCATTGCCCCTATGCCGGGGATCCTGCGGATGCCGGCCGGACCAGGTTGAAGACCTCTCGGGCGGCGTAGCGTTTGAGGCATCGGACGATCTCACGTCGGGTCTTGCCCTCCTTGATGCGGCGCCTGTAGTAGCCCCGGGTGCGCGGGTCGTAACGCGGCCGGGTCTGCACGATCCGGTGCAGGGCGGCATTGGCCTGTCGGTCGCCCCCGCGGTTGAGTCGACGGTAGTGATGGCGGCCCGAGGAGTGCTCGATGGGGCTGACCCCGCACAGCGCGGCGAAGGACGCCTCGCTGCCCAGGCGTTCAGGGTTGTCACCCATGGTGATCAGCAGGGTGACGGCACTGTCCGGACCCATGCCCACCGGGATGAGCAACTGCGGAAAGTGGCACTTCACGAGCCGGGCCAGACGGTGTTCCAGATCACGGATTCGCCCGGTCAGCTGCTGGGTGCGGGCCTTGACGGCGGAGTCCTTGGCACGTTTGAACATCCGGGCGCTCTGCACCGGCCCGTCGCCGGACTTGGCCGGGTTTGCGTGCGACCGCTGAGCACGGCCCGAGCAGCGGCCTGAGCATCGACCGGGTCCGACTTCCCCTGCCGGCGGCGGGCCGTACGGTCGGGCCGGTTCACGTCGATCACCTGGAGATGCTGGGCCGGCAGACAGCGGGACAGGGCCGCCCCGTAGCTGCCGGTCCCCCACACCCCGGCCCGTCGAACCGTCACAAACGTGCAGGCCCACTGAAGCAATTGCCGATAGCCAGTCTCGGTGGCTGGGAAGGATTCGGTCCGATGGCCGCCCCCAGCGCGGAGATCACGGCATCGACATGGGCATCCCGGTGGGTGTTTACGCCGAGGACGACCTCACCCGCCAGGAGCGGAAGTTGGCTGGCTTCTGGGGTGCCGAGTGTTCTGGTCATGGCCATTCGCCTCCCGACCGGATGACGGTGTCGACGGGGCCGGCACCGGACCGTTCGGGCGGTCAGAACTGTGACAGCGCCTGGTTCACGGCAGGGCCCCTGTCGGGACACGTCCCATCGGCCCAGTGCCAGCACGCACCGTCCCGCACCAAAGGTCGACATGACGAAGCCAAGACACTCGGTCCAAGACACCTCGGTCAGGTCTCACATGAGTCAGACCCCGGCCGGGACAGCGTTGTGCGATTGTCCCAGTCTGGCGGCACAGGGACATGACCAGATCATTCCCGGGCGGCTTCGTCGATACCGATGCTCATACTGGCGGGGGCCGGCCGACGAGGAGCTGATTCCTCATTCACTCCTGACCGTTCCTGACGGGCACCGTGCCGGCCGGGGTGTCGATCAGGTCCGTTGACGCGCGCCTCAACACCGGCGAGTGTCGTGAACCCTCCCGCCCCGGTCCTGGACGCCCCACAGGCTCACAAAACCGCAGACAGCCCCCCACGCTACTCGCCCGACAAGACCGTGCAGCGAGCCGAACCTTCACCGAGCACGACCGCCTGGAACGGCAACAAGGTGAGAGACCGCGCTGAACACATCACGCGCAGGGGTCGGCCCACACTGGCCAGAAGTGCGCGCTCATGTGGGGTGTCTGACTTTGGGGGCTATGCAGGGGGTAGGCAAGCCCGGACAGTGAGTTGTCATGAGCATCATCCGACGATCCGGGGTGGGGCGGTTGGGGGAGGAGCTGGGGTTGCCGGAGAAGCCACCGGATCTGGCAGCCGGGATGGCATCGCGGCTTCTCGACAGGGGGTTGGTTGTCCGTCGGGTGCCGCGGGTGCCCGCATCCGGCGTCGGTGTGCTGCGCCGCGTCGTTGCCCGGCGCTCCGGACCGTTGCTCTGTTCCGGTCTCCTTGACTCCTGGCCGGCCCGCACCGCGTGGAATCCGGCAACCCTGGTGGAGCGCCACGGCGAGCGGCGGGTGACTGCCTTGCTGGACCTCCCCCACACCGGTGTTCTCTTCCCGCAGGATCAGCAGAGCTACGAGCGGGAGTTGAGTTTCGGCGAGTTCGTCGAGCGGATGGAATCTGCCGGGCCCTCCGCGCCCTGTTATCTGGCGTATCAACGGGCTCACGAGATCTTCGACCCGGCTGACTGCGACTTCGCCTCTCTGCTCCCGCCCGATGGGCACCCCACTGATACGCGGGTGTGGATCGGCTCCGCCGGGACGCGTTCGATGCTGCACTCGGACCTCAAGGACAACTTCTTCTGCCAGCTCTGGGGGGAGAAGAGCGTGACTCTGCTCGCGTGGCGGGACAGCAGGGCCGCGTACCCCTTTCCGGACAACCTGGTGAACAGCCAGGTGGACCTGGCCGCTCCGGATATGCGGCGCTTTCCGAGACTGAAGCACGCGGTGCTGCACTCCGTGTGGATGGGTCCCGGCGACCTGCTGTACATCCCGCGCGGTTGGTGGCACGACATCCGGGCGCACTCGGCGTCCGTCTCGGTCAACCACTGGTTCGGCCGGCCGCTGGGCGCTGCTCAGTACCTGGCCTTGCTCGGAATCCTCGGGCCGCAGTACTGGAAGGCCACCGCCCGCGACTTCATCGGGCACGGGCTGCTGCGTCGGAGGGATTCGACTCGTTTCTTCTTCAGCCCTCCGTCCACCGGAAAGCGGCTCTACGACGCACTGCGGTTCGGTGACTTCTCCCGCGGGAACGATCCCAGCGCGTCCTAGCCCGGCACAGGGCCCCTCACGACGGGGCAACCTCACCGACTCAGGAGACCAGGCTTGGTAGAGCAGGCTGGGCATCAATCGCGGCGTGTGCTGATCACCGGCGGGGCGTCCGGAATCGGCGCGGCCATCGCGCAGCGCTTCGCACGGGACGGGGCAAGGGTGGCCGTTCTCGACCGCGACCGGGAGGCCCTCAGGCGGTTCGCGAACGACGCCCCCGACGGGGTGCTGCTGCTGCTCGCGGATGTGGCAGAGGAAGCGCCCCTACGGGAGGCGTTCGCCGAGGCAGACGCGGCCTGGGGTGGACTGGACGTGGTGTGCAACAACGCCGGCATCAGTATCCGCCGGGCGTTCCTGGAGACCTCGCTCGCGGAGTGGGAGCAGACGCTCCGGGTGAACCTCACCGGAGCCTTCCTGGTGGCCCGCGAGGCGGGACGCCGGATGCGGTCCGGCGGCGGAGTCATCATCAACACCGCTTCGGTCAGCGGCATGGTGGGCATGCCCGACTACGCGGCGTACAACGTGAGCAAGGCCGGGCTGATCGAACTCACCCGGACCTTGGCGCTCGAACTGGCACCAAGGGTCCGGGTCAACGCGATATGCCCGGGCTACGTGCTCACGCCCATGCAACGGGCCGAGTACACCGAAGGGCAGCTCGCCGAACAGGCCGGGATGCTGCCGCTGCAACGGCTCGGCTCCCCGGAGGAAATCGCCGGCCTGGTGGCCTACCTGGCCTCCTCGGACGCCGCGTTCGTCACCGGGCAGACATTCGTGATCGACGGGGGCGAGACAGCCGGTGGACTGGCCAGCGCAGCCCGACGGCACGACGTACGTGATGCGCATGTGGAGTCGACAGCAGAACCACGCCGAAGTGGGGGAACATGACGAACGACGTGCAGCCGGATGAGCACGAGCAGGCACTGTCGCCGGCGGTCAACTCGTACACCGAATGGGATCCGCTGCGGGAGGTGGTGGTGGGGAGCCTGCTGGGCGGGGTCTTCCCTGACTGGCAGGAATCGATGGTGGACGTCGTGCCCGACGCTGCCCGGCCTGTCTTCCAGGAGCTGGGCG
Organism: Streptomyces sp. NPDC048483; assembly: GCF_040651455.1. Lineage (NCBI taxonomy): Bacteria > Bacillati > Actinomycetota > Actinomycetes > Kitasatosporales > Streptomycetaceae > Streptomyces > Streptomyces sp. NPDC048483. The sequence goes on along the minus strand of NZ_JBEZJZ010000043.1, from coordinate 14,286 downwards.
GGACTCCGTTGCCCGCCGGCCTCCTCAAGGCGGCCGAGGAGGAGTTGGAGGGCCTGGTCGAGGTGCTGGAGGCACACGGGGTCGCGGTGGTCCGGCCGGATGCCGTCGAGCACCAGGTGCCGTTCCGGACGCCGCACTGGAGCTCCGCGGGCGGACTTTACGCCGGGATGCCCAGGGATCTGCTGATGGTCGTCGGCGACGCCATCATCGAGGCCCCGATGTCCTGGCGCTGCCGCCACCACGAGGTGGACGCCTTCCGTTCGCTGATCAAGTCGTACTTCCGACGCGGCGCCCGCTGGTTACCGGCTCCGCGCCCGCAGCTGACCGACGCGCTCTACCGCACGGAGGGCGAAGCGGGTGACTGGGCGGTGACCGAGTTCGAGCCGGTCTTCGACGCCGCCGACTTCCTGCGTTTCGGCCGCGATCTCATCGTCCAGCGCAGCCATGTCACCAACGAGTTCGGCATCGACTGGGTGCGGCGGGCCATCGGCCCGGAGTTCGGTGTGACGGTCGTCGACACCGACGATCCGCATGCGATGCACATCGACGCCACCATCGCGCCGCTGGCGCCGGGCAGACTCCTGGTCCACCCGGAGCGCTACGTCCACCACGAGATCTTCGACGGCTGGGAGATCCTGCCCGCCCCGGCGCCGACGCTGCCGCAGGACTGGCCGATGTACTTCTGCAGCCCATGGGTGAGCATGAACGTGCTCACCCTGGACCCGGAGACGGTGGTGGTCGAGCGCCAGGAACAGCCGCTCATCGACGCGTTGACGGCTTGGGGATTCCGTTGCGTGCCGGTGGACTTCCGGCACGTTTACACCTTCGGTGGGTCCTTCCACTGCGTCACGCTGGACACCGTGCGGGAGGGCGGGCCCGCACGGTACCTGTCCCGGCCCGGGGGCCGGTGACCTCTGGCCGTCAGCCGCGGAACAGGAGCCGTGAGTAGTCCGGTCGCAGCAGGACGTTGTTGTCGTACAGGCAGTACTCCACGGCCAGCAGGGGCAGGGCCGGGTCGCCGCCGGGGCCCGCCGCCGCCCGCGCCGCGTCGAGCACGTCCTGGACGGCTACAAAGCGGGCGGCGAGCCCGTCACAGACGTCGTAGGCGGTCCGCGCGGTGCGGTCGTCCCAGTAGCCGGGCAGGCCGATCGCCGCGAAAACGTCGCGGGTTCGGCCCGGCTCGGTATCGATGAGCAGCTCGACGAGGGCACGGGCGAGCGGGCCGGCGCTCTCCTCCAACGCGGTGCTTTCCCGTAGCTGCTTCAGCAGTGCCGCACCGCCGTCTGCCGCGAGGGAAAGGCGAACGGTGCGTGCGGCCTCGCTCTCACCGGCGCGGGCCGGCGCGTGCCGGAGGCTCTCGCACCACTGGGCCAGGCGTTCCTCGTCGGTGTGGCCGGCGAGGAACGCCGGCCAGTCGAGGCGGGCCCGGTAGGCGCGGGACAGGAAGGTCTTCTCCACATAGGCGAAGAACTCGTCCACCGCCCGGGCGCTGCCGAGGGCCTCGACCAACGCGGTGGGATAGCTGAAGGTGGGGTGTACCAGGTCTACTTCGTCCAGGAGTCCTTCCGGGCCGACGGAGTAGGCCGAGGCCGCGGTGTCGTCGATGAGGCCGTCGCCCAGGTCGAAGACGCGGGTGGCACGGGTGATGAGCGAGTCGTCGAAGCGCTCGCCCAGGCGCAGCTCGCTGACAGTGCGCAAGGTGGCCGATACGGTCTCGGGGGTGGCGTAGGTGTTTCCCAGGAACATGTCCAGCCGCCGGGGCGGGAGGGGCAGGCCGTGTGCGCTCCGGAACGCCTGGTCCTCTTCCAGCCAGGCGACCTGGGCCTGGACCGCGTGCCGGGCTCGGTAGGGGACGCGGGTCCGCTTGAGGTTTTCGTCGTGGTAGGAGGCGAACTGGTTCCAGCTGGGTTCGAAGTGCGACTCCAGCAGCGCCCGGATTTCGCTCCGCTCCAGCGGGGGGTTGGGCAGCAGATAGCAGGTCCAGTTCAGTGGCGTTGTACGTCCGTGGTTGAGCTTCCGCATCCTTGCGGCCATCTCGAACAGCAGCTTGTTGCTGCCGATGTTGATCTCCGAGCAGACCAGCCACACGCGGGAAACGCCGCGGTCGGCGAGGAAGGCGATGTCCGCCATCACCACGTCGAGGTCGCGGATGCGGTGGTGCCGGCCCTTGACCATCGGTTCGGTGCAGAAGTAGCAGCGGTACGGGCAGCCGCGCTGCACCTCCACCGGGACGTGGACGTCCGCCTCCGGTCCGGTGACGCGCTGCGGACCGTAGAAGTCCAGCAGGTCGCGCAGGATGGCGTCGGTGTACTCGGTGTGGTCCGCGGGTGGCAGGAAGACCCGGGGGTTGAGGGTGTAGCCGTTGCCGGAGTGGTGGGCGAGGTTGGCGATCCGCTCTACGTTGCGGTGCGCCAGCACGTCGTCCAGGTGCTTGAGCACCTCGTCCGGCTCGCCGGTCACCCCGAAGTCGGGCCGGAGCCGATCCAGCAGGTCCGGGGTGCGGGTGGTGAAGCCGAAACCACCCACCATTATCGGACACCCCGTCAACTCCCTTAATAAGGATACGAGTTGCTGGGTTTCGTGAAACGGCCAGTAGCTGTTCCTGCGCACCGGAGGGGCGCCCGGCAGGTCGTGGTCGGCATAGTTCCAGATGAAGATGGAGTCCAGTTGGCGCAGGTGGATGCCGATGAGCCGGGGGCTGGTGCGCTCCAGGGTTTCACACAGCGTCGTGCGCCACGACTCCTTGGGGGTGTGGAGCAGGTCGAGGCGGGCGGTGGTGAGTCCGTGGCGGGCAGCCACTGCCGAGACCTGCACGAATGCGTAGGGATAGATGGGCAGCGCCGGGTAGTTGGAGGCGCTGAGGAGAAGGATGTCCGCGCCCTGTTGCGCCGGGGCGGTCGGGTTGTCGACCGGCATGCGGGGAATGGTGACACACCGTCGGACACCGCACCAGAAGAGCGCTACGCCGGGTGTCCGAATCGGCGCGTTCGGTTGCGCGCACCCTTGAACCGGACATGCCGCGGACCGAAGAATGGGATCTCGCGCTGCCGCCGTCTGCCTGAACTCCTCGGACGGCTTTTTCCTGTCCGCGTCTTACCGCCTTCCGCCATCGCCGCAGGCCACGGGTTGCCGGCGTGTTGCCGCGATGGCCCTTACCCATGGGGAGAGTGGGCCTGTGATCGTCCCTGTGCTCTCAGCGGACTCCCACGTCGTCGAACCGGTGCGGCTGTGGACCGAGGGGCTGGAACGCCGCTACCGCGACCGCGCCCCCCGGGTCTCCTGGGACGCCGAGCGACGGGGTTGGTACTTCACCTGCGACAACCTGAGACCCGCCCTGGTCAACACCCTCTACGCCACCGACACCACGCCCGAGGACTTCGTGAACGCGGAGCCCGTCGTCGAAGCGGCCCGGGCCGGCGGCAGCGATCCGGCCGCACGGCTGAAGGACATGGCGCTGGACGGAGTGGCCGGTGAGGTGCTCTATCCCAGCCTGGGCCTCCACCTCTTCTGGCTCGCGGACGGCGACTTCCAGCGCGCCTGCTTCCGTGCCTACAACGACTGGCTCGCCGACTACGTCCGGTACGCGCCGGCGCGGTTGGCCGGCCTCGGACTGATCTCGCTCTGGGACACCGGCGAAGCCGTCCGGGAGCTGCGCCGCTGCCACGACCTCGGACTCAAGGGCGCCGCCATTTGGGCCTCCGCCCCTGACGAGCGTGACTTGGCCGGAGCCGCCAACGACCCCTTCTGGCAAGCGGCACAGGAACTGGGCATGCCCGTCTCCATGCACTGCCTCACCGGGTACCGGGACAGCCCCCGGCTCTTCGACTACACCACCCCGATGGGCCGCATCCAGCGCAACATGGCCTACCCGGAGGAACTCCAGCACACGCTGACCGACCTGATCTTCTCCGGCGTCCTCCAGCGCTTCCCCGGCCTCGACATCGTCCTGGCCGAGAACGACATCGGCTGGATCGCCTACCACCTGCTGCACGCCGACCGGATCTACGACAAGCTCGGCCCGGCGCTGGGCACCGACCTCACCATGTCCCCGAGCGACTACTTCCGCCGCCAGGTCCACGCCACCTTCACCGAGGACGAGGTGGGTGTGGTGACCATGCGCCTGCTCGGTGCGGGCAACTTCCTCTGGGGCAGCGACTATCCGCACTACGAGGGAAGCTGGCCGCACTCCACGGAAGTGCTGGGGCGCTGCCTGGCGGAAGCCGACCAAGGAGCCCGGGACCGGGTCACCTCCGGCAATTGCGCGCGCCTGTACGGATTCGATCTCGCGACACTGACCACCCAGTGAAGGAGGCCCGCATGGCGGAGCCGACCACGCACCCCTGGTACCGCTTCATCGACGACGACATCGAGAACAGAACCCGGGCGGGCGTCGGCTTCACCAACCTGATCTCCCAACGCCCCTACGCACTGGCCCCCGAAACCCTCCAGGGCTTCATCGACCGCAACGCCCTGATCCGCGAATTCCAACGGATCACCCGTGACGTCTTCCTGGCCAGTCTGCATGGTGAGGCCGACCCCGCTATCGCGGAGACCGTACTGGCCGGACAGCCCCCGGAGCGCGGCCGGGAGTTCCACCTCGAACTGACGGAGCGCCACCTCGCACTGCCGCTCTACTTCCGTACCGACGAGCCCGCCCCCGGTGCGATCGCGGAGGTGCAGTGCCCTGCCTCCGGCTGGGAGATCGCGGACCAGGTGCACGCCCTCTACCGGGCCTTCCCGAAGGACTTCGACGACACGGAACGGAACTTCGACCCGCTCATCGACAACCTCGCCACCTCCCTGCGCTCCCGGTTCGGCGACGACCTCGTCATCCACCACCTGACCGGCAACGCCTCCCGGCCGCATGGCGTCCACTACACCGTGCAGCGGCTGCGCGAGGCCGGCATCCGGCACTTCGCCTGGGACGCCGTCCACTGGAAGGATTGCGGGTTCGTCCGTGCCCACGAGTTCTACGACCTCAGGTACAACGGCTTCTTCGACCAGTGGATGGAGGCGTGCGAACAGGGCGAGCTCTTCTTCGACCACCCGCCCACGCCGCTCTACGACGCCAAGGTGACGATGGCCTGGCCGTTCTGGTCGAAGGCCAGGGAGTACTACCCCGACGCGATCCGCGGGATCTTCCCGCACACCGAGATCATCACGCCCGAGGGCTTCCATCTGCCGGACGGCACCTGGATCACCCTGGACGAGTACTGCCGGCTGGGCCAGGGCCGACGGCGCTACTACGTGAAGTTCGGCAGCCACCACCCGACGCTGAACTGGGGCAGCCGCGCCGTCTACCACGCGGGCAGCTTCTCGGGCTCTGCGCTGCGCGCCCTCTTCGACCGTATCTGCGCCGACACCGCGGCAGGCCACCTCTGGGTCGCTCAGGACGCGCGCCTGCTGGCAGAGCCCGCCGCCGCCATATCCCGGAGCGGGGAGGACGTGAAGTTCGACGGCTACACCAAGCTGAGTGCCTTCTACACGCCGGAGGGCCTGGCCGGCGTGATGGCCATGCAGGAACGCGCGCACAAGGTACACGGCTCACTGAACACCGTGGTGAGCGCCGCCTACTGACGCACACACGCCACGAAGGAGGTGAGTGGTGAGCAACAGCGGCTCCGATCAGATTCGGCTCACCGGACAGGTCCACCCCGCCGACTACTTCCGCTTCGTCGAACGGGACGAGATGGACTGGCAGGCGTGGACGGACGTCCTCCACGGAAAGGTCGCCGGCGCGATCTTCCGCGGGGTACTACCACCGGACGTCTGCGAGCGCATCCGACGGAATTTCTGGAGCAGCCCGATGCTCCGAAGCGACGAACGCAGCGCTCGGGACGCGGACTACTGGTGCGGCAATCACCTCTTCACCGCCTCCAGTCTCGACTGGTACCTGGCCGAGGCGGACCGTGCGCGTCCAGCCCTGGAGACACTCTGCGCGGGCCCGGGCCGGACACCGCTCTCTCTGCTGGACGAATACCGCGACCATCTGGCGGGCGAGGGTGTCCGGCTCCGCCTGGCAGAACACCGGGGACGGCGGGCTGCCCCATTCCGGCTGCGCTCCCGAGCGGACAGCGACGCGCTCGTGCTCGCTCCGCACGATGACGCCGAGGCCATCCGCCACGCGCGCCACATCGACGGGTGCGAGGTCCAGCGGGTGAGCCGCCTGTGCAATGCGCTGATGTGTGTGGAGAACAACTCCGGGGGCGAGCTGCTGTACTGGAACATCTCGCCCGACCGCAAGAGCCGCCACGCGTTCGGCATGTCCACCGACAGCTACGGGTACCCGATCGAATCGCTGTCCGGAATCGAGCAGCTCACCGTCCCCGTCCACGCCGGGGACGTGTACATCTTCGACACCGCAAACGTGCACGCCGTGGCCCCCTGCGGCAGCGACGGTGTCTTCCGCACCACCATCAATCTGCTGATGGGCGAGCTCGACGAAGAGACGACCGTGTACTGGTCCTGACCGATCGGGCGCCACGAACGCGACCGAAGGGAGACAACGCGGATGGCAACAGCCACGCAGAACGTCGCCGGAATCGACGTACGGCGCCTCGCGGGGCACATCGGCGCCGAGATCGCAGGGGTGGACCTCTCCGCACCGATATCCGACGCGGTCATGGCCGGGATCCGTGAGGCACTGCTCCGAAACAAGGTGATCTTCTTCCGCGGCCAACGGCTGAGTCACGCCGACCATGTGACGTTCGGGCGCCGCTTCGGCGCGCTGACCCGGCGCCCGGGCCGCAAACACGGCGTCCATCCCGATGGACACCCGGAGATCCTGATCGTCGACCCGGATGCGGAGGACACCCGCTACGGCCGCCGGTTCGAGGAACGGCTTCGGCCCAAGACACTGCGCCACGACTCAGGCTGGCACGTGGACCTGGCCGCCTCCGTCAACCCGCCGGCCATCTCGATCCTCCGCTCCGAGGTGGTCACCGAATACGGCGGCGACACCCAGTGGACCAACCTGGTCGCGGCATACCAAGGGCTCTCCGGCTCACTGCAGACACTGGCTGACGGGCTGCGCGCGGAACACACCCTCTACGCCGCCTGCGAGCTGCGGCTCTCCGACGAGGAGGACGTGGAGGTCATCCGGCGGCTCACCGAGGACACCCTGCTCTCCGTGCACCCCGTGGTGCGCGTCCACCCCGAGACCGGTGAGAAGGCACTGTTCACCCCACCCGCCTCGGTGACCCGCCTCCTCGGGCTGCTGCCGTGGGAAAGCCGCCATCTGCTGGAACTGCTCTACGAGCACATCGGGCGCCCGGAGTACACCGTCCGCTGGCGCTGGGCGGTCGGCGACGTCGCTGTCTGGGACAACCGAGCCGTGGCCCACCTGCAACCGGCCGATCTCGATCACACCGACTACCACCGCACCCTCTACCGGGTAACCGTCCTGGGCGATCACCCGATCGGTCCGGACGGCTTCACCTCCGAGGCCGTCCGCGGCAAGCCGCTCATCGCTCACACCAACTCCTGACCCAACACTCCTGCGTGCAAAGGGGGCGAGACATCATGCCGGGCAAACGCGGCGTGTACTTCGTGGCCAACGACCGTGTGGTGGAACTGGTCACCGCATTCCTCAACAGCTTCCGCCGTACCAACCCCGACATTCCGCTGCGGCTGATCCCCTTCGACGGCGCATACGCTCGGATCGCCGCCCTGGGGGACCGCTACGGGTTCACCGTATGGGAGGACGAACAACTGCTGGCGCGGTGCGACGAGATCAGTCTCTCGTTCCACGAGCACCACAAGGGACACTTCAGAAAACTCGCGGCATGGGAGGGCGAGTTCGACGAATTCCTCTACATCGACAGCGACACCGCCGTCCTACGGAACATCGACTTCGTCTTCGATTATCTCGCCGACTACGGCTTCGTGACCGCCACGTCCAACCTTCCGGGACGCGCCTGGAAGGAAACCATCAAGCAGGCCGGAAAACTGTCGCGGGAGCAGTACGAATACGCTGCCAACACCGGCTTCGTCACCTCCCGAAAAGGGGCGCTCACGCTGGCCGGAATCACCGCCGCGCTGCCCGGTGCCCGCGAGGTCACGCCACACATGAAACTCGGTTACGAACAGCCGTTCCTGAACTACCTCATGGTCACGTCGGGCCTGCCCTGCACCAGCCTGCACCGCTTGCGCACCACCACCGGCGACCAGACCATCCCGGCCGAGGTCTTCGCCTGGACTCCGGGCGTCCAGGCGAAGAACGGCGAGGTCGTGCACCCCGCCTCGCCGCCGACTCTGATGGTCCACTGGACCGAGCCGGTCAAACCGACCCAGGCGGACCCGGCGGAGATCCCGCTGTACGACCTGTGGTGCCACTACCGGGATTTGCGCGCCCTCACATAGAGCGACTGCTCGTCGTCGTGTCGTGGCGGGAACTCAGGGTGTGCGGCGAGCAGGTCGGCCTCCTCGATCCGTTCGACAGCGGAAAAGCCGGCCTGGCCGAGGGCCCAGGTCAGCAATTCCAGGTCGAAGAGGTTGCGGTGCCTGCCGCGCGCCTGGAAGAGGTCGTTGATGAACTGCTGGACGGGGGCTCCGCCGAGGGTGTACTCCGGCCAGCGGCGGCAGCGGTCCTCCTTCAGCGCCTGCCCGCGGTCGGTGGCGTAGGCGGCACAGACCTTGGCCAGGTCGGGGCAGGAAATCCAGAGCACGGCGTCATCCGTACAGACGCGCTGCAGCTCCTGGAACAACGGGACGAGTTGCCTGTGCAGTTCCAGGTGCTCGACGACGTGTTGCATCACCACGGCCGTGACCGAACCATCCGGGAACGGCAGCCGGCCGGCCGCCAGGTCGATGTCGCGTTCCGAGCCCGACACGTCGCAGTTGAGCCAGCCGGGAACACGTCGGTCACCGCAGCCCAAATGAATTTTGGGCGATTTCACGGCGTCCTTCGAACCCCGGCCCCAACAGTGGTTCCTGAGACGCGCGAGGAGGCGGGCGAAGTCATGTCCGATGAATGAGATGGTGCGGGGATCGAATTTCATCTTGCGCAACACCCAAGGAATCATGCGCTTTACCGTGCCCGAAGAATTAAGGTCCGGTCAACCATGAGTTCGCAGCACGGAATTTGGGCAGTCCTTTTCGAGTCAACGGTCCTTCTCGCCGGAGAACTCCGGCCCGGACCGCAGAACTCCGTGATGATCGGTGTCACCGCATTCCCCGTGGAGGCGTGCATGCGACAGGTGGTCCTACCCGGCCCCGGCCGGTGCGAGGTCGTCGAGCAGAACGAGCCGCCGGGCGGCGCCGGTGACGTCGTGGTCGATGTCAGCGTGAGCGTGGTGTCGCCCGGCACCGAGCGTGCGATCCTGCTGGATCGTCCGACCGCCGGTTCCCGGTTCCCGGAACGCCCCGGTTACATGGCCGCGGGTACGCTGCGCAGCGGTCCAGGACTTCCCGCGGGCACCCGGGTGGCGGTCCGCCGGGCACGTCACGCGGACGTCGCCGTCGTACCCGCACGCTACGTGCGCGCGGTGCCCGATCGCGTCCCGCCGGCCGACGCCGCGGTCTGGCAACTCGCGCTCACCGCCCTGCACGGTCTCGAAACCGGAGGCCAGCGTGCGGACGAGCCCGTGACGGTGGTCGGTCAGGGCCTGCTCGGCGTTATCACCCGCCGCCTGGCCGTGGCCCGCGGCGCGTCGCGGGTGAGGGCGGTCGCCGCGTCCACTGCCAAGATGTGGACCACCCGCACCGAACCGTCCACCGTGTTCGAAGAAGCCGGACACCTCGACGGCGGCACGCCGCTCGTCGTGGACGCCACGGACAGCGGCCCCGGCCTGGCCGTCGCCATCGCCGCCGCCGAGCACGGCGGCCGGGTGGTACTGCTCGGATCACCGCGCGCCGACGAGGCCGAAGTCCCCCTGCAACAGCTCCACGACCGCCTGCTCGACCTGCGCGGCGCCCACGTCTCCCAGCTCACCGAAGCGGACGAAGAACGACTCAGCGACCAGTTCTTCTCCCTGCTGGGACAGCGCCGCTTCACCATCAGGGACGTCCTGTCCGACTACCCGGCGCACAAAGCCCCGGAGGTCTACCAACGCCTCGCCGGGGAGCGCGCCTTCGTCAGCGCCGCACTGCACTGGAACACACCGCACCCGGCTCCCGGCGACCTCAACCTCACCGCACGCCCGATGCGCTTCGGCCTGCTCGGCTGCGGCGACATCGGCATCGAGGACGCCAAAGCGCTCGCCGCCGCGGACGAAGCCGATCTGACGGCCTGCCACGATCCTGTCGCGGAGCTGGCCCAGGAGACCGCAGCCCGGTTCGGCGGCCGGTGGGAAACATCCGTCGCGGCCCTGCTGGCCCGCCCCGACGTCGACGCGGTCGTCATCGCCACCCCGCACGACACCCACGAGCCGCTGCTCACGGAGGCACTCGCCGCGGGCAAGCACGTCCTCCTGGAGAAGCCCGTCGCCCAAGACCTGCCCTCGGCGCGGCGCATGCTCGAACTCGCTCAGGCCGGCCCGCTGCGCACGGGCATCCTCTTCCCGACCCGCACCGACCCGAGGTTCTGCCAGGCCCGCGCGGACATCGCAGCCGGGGAGATCGGCGCGCCGCTCGGTGTCGCCACCACGTACTTCACGGACAAGCCCGCCACCTACTTCCTCGGCGGCATCAGCGGCCGCATCTCCTCCACCTGGCGCCTGTCGAAGGAACGCGCGGGCGGCGGCTTCCTCATCATGAACCTCATCCACCAGATCGACGCCGTCCGGGCACTCATGGGCCAGGAACCCGACCGCGTCTACGCGGAGACCGCCCCCTCGACAACGGCCGCGGCCCCCGGAATCGAGGACGTGGTCAGCGTCGTCCTGCGTTTCGGCACCGTCGTCGCCACCCTCATCGGCAGCGCCGGCGTGGTGGGCGGCCGGGGCATGCAAACCCGCATCTGGGGCGAGAAGGGCGAAGTACAGCTCACACCGGACTACTCGCTCGCCCACCGCGGAGCACCCGACCCAGTGGACAGCTCCGTAACCGGGGCGGCGCCGACCGCGATCGAACTGCGCACCCGAGCATTCACCCGCTTCGCGCGAGCGGTCCACGACGGCACGCCCGTGGATGTCAGCCTGGCCGACGGACTGCGCACCCAGGCGGTCGTCGAAGCGGCGTACGCCTCCGCGCGACTCGGCCGCGCCGTCTCCCCGACCAGTCTCCTCGAAGGCGGTGCACCGTGAACAACTGGCGGCACGTCACGGGCGTGTCCGGCGCCCACCCCACAGCTGGGGACCTGGTGTGGTTCGCCGACGACCCGTCAGCCGACGAAACCTGGGCGTACGGGTACCCGGCGCCGGACGCCGACGAACGCGCCGCCCGCGCCTGGGCCGCCACCGCCCACGCCGCCGTGGAAGCCGCCGGCCAGGCCGACGTCCAAGTGGTGGGAGAAGGGGTACTCGCCCGCCTCGTCCGGCTCGCCCTGCCCGACCACGCGGGTACGGGCTCCACCCCTCAGCCAGGTGTCGTCATCGAGACGACTGGCACCACCGCCGGCATCAGGAGCGCGCTGGCCGCGCTCTCTCCCAGCGGACGCGTCCTTCTTGCCGCCCGCCCGCTGAGTACGATGACGCCCCTCCCGACCTACCACGGCATCCACCTGCCGGGTAGCCGTGTGCTGCCCATTCCCTGGTGCGATGGTTTCGGCGACCTACCTGAACACCTATTGCGGCGCTCCTTGCACTGTGTCCCCAGAGTGAGCGACCGGCGAGACGATGTGTGACCCCCTCGGTCGAGGGCCAGCAGTCGAGGATGAGGACAGAGCGTTCCTACAAGGTCTCCATCATCCTGGCGGGGCCATGATCAACGGTCCCGCCAAGACCTCAACTGTCCGTCTTCCCCTACTGGGCCCAGCCTTTCCGTGGTGGGCCATCCGATGCAGAAGGAATGTGCCACACCCACGTGCTCACGCATCGGTCGCGCATGTGGCCGATCTGACGTCGGCCCCAAGACCAAGTCTCAGGGGCCGGCAAGAGCATCCGCAGGGCCTGTCCCCACAGCATCGGAAGCGTCCGACGGGGCTTCGTCGTCTCACCCGCTCTCACACAGGTCTCACACAGGTCTCACCAACTGGGTGGGCTCCCCAGAACCCAAGGCTCTGACCTGGCGTTTAAGCGCCTGCCCTGGATCGGCCGGACGCCCCTTGGACGGCCGCTACCACCTGTGCCACGTGGTGCCGAGCGAGGCGCCCAAATACGCGTACGGGGGCGTCGTCGGGACCGTCCATCCGGTGCTGCAGGGTCTTCTCACTCACCCGACCAAGCTACCGAACTTCGTGACGCGGTCCTGACACCCGGGTCAGCTGGAAAACCGGACACAGCCGGAGCTATCCCGTCAGGAAGAAGCCGGACAGCGTCAGAACTTCACTGTCGAGACGGTGTAGACGACGGGATGACCGGGCTCGTCGTAGCTGACCATGATCCGCTGGGAGGGCTGCGGTGCCTTCTTCGGGTTGACGGTGCCCGCCCAGGGCCAGTCGATGCTGAAGTCCCAGCCGACCTTCGCGCCCTGCTCGGGCGGAATGGTCTTCACGCCCTTCTTGAGCGCGGCGGTGCTGGTGCCCACGGCCTCGAGGTAGTGCTCCAGGCCCCAGTCGTTGGTCCGGAACTGGACGAACAGCGAGCTGGTCTTCCAGGAGTTGGTCTCGTAGTAGTAGACCGGGGTGGAGCCGATCGGCACCGGGACGTCGTAGATCCGCTGCTGGACCTTGGAGGGGAAGGCGTTGGTCAGCCCGGTGGCGGCGGCCTCCGCCTCCTTGCCCTGGCCGCTGTCACGGCTCTGCTCGGCGGAAATGACGATATAGCCGGCCGGGATCGCGATCAGCAGGAAGATGATCAGCGCCATCAGGACCGGGCGGTGGCGCTTGCCACCGGGCGGCGGGGTGGGGTGGGAGTCGTCGTTCATGGCGTTCAGGTCGGTGTCGGTCATCGGCGGCCGGACCGTTCGTAGCGCCCGTAACGCTCGACGCGGCGGCGGTTGGCACGCCGGAAGCGGCGGGCGATGAGGCGGGCGAGGTCGGCGGCACCGACCATCCCGGCATCGGGACCCAGCTGGGCCTTGGCGATGGTGGCCTCGGGACGGTAGCCGCGGCCGGTGAGGTTGCGCCGGAAGGCGTCCCGCGCCGGGCCGATCAGCAGGTCGTCGGCGGCGCTGACGCCGCCGCCGATGACGAAGCAGGACGGGTCGAGGGCGGCGGCGAGGTTGGCGATGCCGACGCCGAGCCACTGGCCGATGTCCTGGAGGAGCTCGATGCACATCGCGTCGCCCTCGCGGGCCAGCTCAGTGATCAGCGGTCCGGTGATGTCGCCGATCCGGCCGTCGACCCGCTCGATGATGTTGTACGCGACCGGGGAGTCGGCGGCGGCCAGCTCGCGGGCCTCACGGACCAGGGCGTTGCCGGAGCTGTACTGCTCCCAGCAGCCGCGGTTGCCGCAGGGGCAGCGGTGGCCGCCGGGCACGACCTGCATATGGCCGAACTCACCGGCCACGCCGTACTTGCCGCGCTTGACCGCGCCGTCCTCCAGGATGGCGCCGCCGATGCCCGTACCGAGCGTGATCATGACGAGGTGGTCCTCGCCGCGTCCGGCGCCGAAGCGCCATTCCGCCCAGGCGGCGGTGTTGGCGTCGTTGTCGACCATGACCGGCACCGCGAGGCGGCCGGCAAGACGGTCGCGCAGCGGCTCGTTGCGCCAGTTCAGATGCGGCGCGAAGAGCACCTTGGAGCGGTCCGCGTCGACCCAGCCGGCCGCGCCGATGCCCACCGCGTGGACGTCGTGCCGGTCGGAGAGGTCCAGGACCAGCTCGGTGATGGTGTCCTCGACGACCTGGGGGCTCTTGGACTTGTCCGGCGTCTCGGTGCGGACCTTCTCCAGGATGGTGCCGTCGGCGTCGACCACACCCGCCATCACCTTGGTGCCGCCGATGTCGATGCCGACGGTGGGTACGCGCGGGGCGGTCAGATGCGAGCGCCGCTCACGGGTGCCGATCGTGCGCAGGACGGTGGCTCTGGCGGATCCTCGGTGCGCCCGGTCCCGGTACATGCTCATCGGCCCCCCCTGGTTCCGTGACGTCCTCCGTGACGGATGCCGTGACGGTCGTGGCGGCTGCGTGCTCGCAAGAGTCGTCTCGTCCCTGCGGGTCTCAGGAGGCCGGGGCGGCCTCGGCGGGCATGCTGCGTACGGTGCGTAGGAGCTGTACGGCGTGCATGGTTCGTATGGTTCGGTGCGATTGTGCATCACCCGCGGTGTCCGGCGCACCGCGGCATGGGGTGGCGCGGGGCCCCCGCGC
>NZ_JBEZJZ010000042.1:0-62702 GCF_040651455.1 Streptomyces sp. NPDC048483 | reverse complement strand
CGCCGCCCGCCAGACGGGCACCGCACTGGGCATCGCCGTACTGGGCTCGCTCCTCAGCGCCCGCGCCGCGGCCGGGGTGGCGGCCGACATCAAGACGCCCCGGCTCTCCGCGACCCGGTGCGTTGCGGTGAGCGCCTCGGTCAACTCAACTGCCAGGAGCTGGAGTTCGCCGGACGTCCACTTCCGCTCCCGCAGGAAGCGCCGCGCCTCGTCGAGGAGTTCGGCGGCCAGGCCGAGCTGCACCGCTTCGACGTCGTCGGCGAGACGGGATACGAGGCCGGTCCCGTCGCCTACGAGAAAGCAGGGTTTGCCGTCGGGGCTCGCCCATGGCAGTAGTCGTGCGGGGGTCACGTTGCCAACTCCTTGGGTTGGGTCACCGGATGTAGCCATTCGGTCACGCGGACAACGCAACGGGCAATAGAATGGGGCCGCTTGAACCGGCAGTGCTCAAGTCAGCGACCTGCCGCGTTGTCGGCGCGCACTTACATGAAGAGAGGTCATAGCGTTGGACGAGACGACCCCGTCCGAGCACTTGAATCCGCTCCAGCGCTTCGGTCGAGACGTCAGACAGGTACGGCTCGCCCGCAAGATCACGCAGAAGCACTTGGGCACGGCCACGGGCTACTCCGAGGGGTACGTCTGCAAGGTCGAGTCCGGATCGCTGCACAGGCCCAGCGAGAAGTTCGCCAAGGGCTGCGACACCGCGTTCGGGACTGGCGAGTTATTCGCAGGGATGCTGCGGAGGATTGATGAGGGGGAACACCCGAGTTGGTTCGTCCCGTACCTCAATCTGGAGCGGAAGGCGTCGCGGGTCCTGAAGTACGAGACGAACCTCGTGACAGGCATAGTCCAGACGGAGGACTACGCTCGGGCCGTCTGCCGCGTATCCAACCCTCGGGCAAGTGCGGAGGCAATCGAAGACAAAGTTGCCGCGCGGCGACGACGGCGCGAGGTGTTCGAGGGCAACGGTTCCTCGCGCCTGTGGGTCATCCTTCATGAGGCGTGTCTGCGAACCGTCGTCAGTAACACCGAGGTCATGGCAGGGCAGTTCGACTACCTGCTGACGGTAGCCGCTTCTCCACGCGCCGAACTCCAAGTCACGCCGTTCTCCACGGGTGTTCCGGCCACGTCCACTATGCCCTTCACTGTGTTGCGCTTCACGGACTCCCGCACGGTGCTGTACACGGAGACCCGGGTAGGAGGAAGGATGCACGACTCCGAACAAACGGTCGACGCCGCCCTCGACGACTATGATCTGCTGAGGGCACATGCGTTGTCGCCGGATGAATCACTGACCCTGATCAAAACTCTGCTGAAGGAGTGTCGACCATGAGCCCCGACTTGGATCTCACCGCCACCAAGTGGATCAAGTCGTCGTACAGTGACGCCAACGGCGGGGAATGCATCGAGTTCTCCCGCACCTTCGCCTGGGTCAAGTCCTCCTACAGCGAGGGCAACGGCGGGGACTGCATCGAATTCTCCCGCGCCCTCACCCACCCCCACGGCCTCGTCCCCGTCCGCGACAGCAAGAATCCGGACGGCCCGGCGCTGATCTTCCCCGCGTCGGGCTGGTCCTCGTTCGTCGCCGCCGTCAAGAATGGGCAGCTCCCCACGTAAGGAGCCCCATGAACCTCCGCGACGACGCCCGTGCCCTCTCCGACGACCTCGTACGGCTGCGCCGCGCGTTGCACCGCACCCCCGAGCTGGGCCTGGATCTGCCCCGTACCCAGGAGGCGGTGCTGGCCGAGCTGGACGGGCTGCCGCTGGAGGTGAGCACCGGGGACGGGCTCAGTTCGGTGACGGCGGTGCTACGGGGCGGCCGACCGGGACCGACGGTCCTCCTGCGCGGGGACATGGACGCGCTGCCGGTCGCCGAGCGCACCGGGCTGGACTTCGCCGCCGACAACGGGCGGATGCACGCCTGTGGGCATGACCTGCACACCACCATGCTCACCGGCGCCGCCAAACTGCTCTCGGCGCACCGCGACCGGCTGGCGGGCGATGTGCTGTTCATGTTCCAGCCGGGCGAGGAGGGCTTCGACGGCGCGCGGCACATGCTGGCCGAGGGGCTGCTGGACGCGGCCGGGGAGCGGCCGGTCGCGGCGTATGCGATCCATGTGCTGTCGGCGGGGCTGCCCAGCGGCGTCTTCCGCACCCGCGGCGGCACGGCGATGGCCGCGTCCAATGTGCTGCGGGTGACGGTTCGCGGCGAGGGCGGGCACGGCTCGATGCCGTACCGCGCCAAGGATCCGGTGCAGGCGGCGTGTGCGATGGTGACGGCGCTTCAGGCGTGGATCACCCGTACCTTCGATGTCTTTGACCCGGTGGTCCTGACGGTGGGTACCTTCCACGCCGGGACGCAGACCAACGTCATCCCGGAGACCGCGGAGTTCCAGGCGACCGTACGCAGCTTCTCGCCCACCGCCCAGGCGCGGGTCAAGGACGGCACGGTGGAGGTGTGCCGGGGCATTGCGGCGGCGTACGGGGTGGGCGTGGAGGCGGAGTTCACGGCGCTATATCCGGTGACCGTCAACGATGACGGCGAGGCGGCCTTCGTGGCGGACGCGGTCCGCGAGGCGCTGGGCGAGGAGCGGTTTGCGCCGCAGCAGCAGCCACTGCCGGGCTCCGAGGACTTCTCCCGGGTGCTGGCCGAGGTCCCCGGCGCGATGATCTTCCTCGGTGCGCCGCCGGCCGGCGCCGACCACGAGCGCAGCCCCAACAACCACTCCCCGCTCGCCGAGTTCGACGATGCGGTGCTGGCGGACGGAACGGCGGCGTACGCGGAGCTGGCGGCGCGGCGGCTGGCCGCCACTCCTACGGCCTCTGCGTGACCGTGGCCCTCAGTACTTGAGGCCGACGACGCCCCACCCGCGCCGGTCGGCCTCGCCGACGACTTCGCCCCAGGCGCGCAGGAGCGACGCAAAGGCGGCGTGGTCCGGGATCCAGTGTCCCGGGCCGCGCGCCGCATGGGTGTCGAAGGGCTCGCGCAGCCCGTTCAGGAGCGGCTCGGCGCGGGCCCACAGGGCGGCCAGAGCGGGGATGTCGGCCGGCGGGCGGCAGAGCAGCAGCTCCGATTGCCAGGCGCCGGTGCTCGAGGAGTGGTCTTCCTCTTCGTCCTCTTCGGGACCCCAGCTCCAGACGCCCACCCCGGCGAGGAAGCCGTCCAGTGCGCGGCGCAGTTCCGGTTCGGCGTGTTCCCGTGCGTCGTCCCAGGCGTCGCCCGCCCAGAAGTGGGGCTTGTACGAGCCGAGGGTGTTCCGGAACTCGTAGATACCCCACCAGGGGTGGTCGTCGGACGGAGGCCAGAACCAGCCCGCGTCGATGGCCGCCTCGTACGAGTCCTCGTACGACTCCTCGTGCAGCCGGTCCAGCCGCTCGTCGGCCGGGATCTCCTCCAGGCGATGCCAGTCGACCGTCATGACCGTGATGTCCAGCCCCATGGGAACAAACCAACGGTTGCTACTGATCGGGGTGGGGACGCCGGCCGGATTGTTTCCCGTGAGCGGCGTCCCCGTCCCTGTCGTTTAGTAGACCGAGGCCTTTACCTCGCAGAGGGCTACCTCGGAGGCCCGGTTGATGGCACCCATTTCGATGGTCTTGGTCGCAGTCTCGCCTGCCGAGGCCGCGACGAAACCCTTGTCGGTCTCGATCTCCTCACCGGTCTGGGAAACAATCCTGACCTTGATGGTGAGGGGCAGATCGGCGCCACTACTGTCGGTGTTGTCCACGAAGACGGTCGTGGAGACGGGATCCGCGCACTTGAGGACCTTGACCCTCTTGTCGTTGGAGGTCCAGCGGGCGCCGCTTGGCGACTTCCCTGAGGCGGCGGCCGAGGCGGTGGGGGCGGCCGAGGCAGCGGGGGTCGCCGAGGCAGTGGAGCCGGTGCCCGGTGACGAAGGGGCGGAGCTTGCGCCCGAGGAGGCGGTGGCGGAGGGCGACGGAGCGGAGCTCTCGCCGCCAGGGGCCTTGTCCTGGCCCTTGTCCTGGCCCTTGTGCTGCGCGCCGGCGTCGTTGTCACCGGCGGAGCCGTTGTCGTTGCAGCCGGTGAGAGCGAGCAACGCCGCGCTTACGGCGGCGGCCAACTGAATTCCGCGCAGGCGGGAATGACGGGTCGTCATAGAAAATTCCCCCGAATAGATCTTGCTGAACCTGCGACACCTTAGCGGAGGGAAAGAAGGCTATAGAAGGCGCCCCGGCCTGCTCGCCGACTGCCGACGGTTCTGCCTGAAACACCCTTTACAGGCGGCCTGAGCGTGATCTCCGCTGCGTCCTCATTTCACACGGCGGTGCTCCGTCACTCCGTAACTCGGCTTCTTGGAAGGTCTTCTTAGAAGGTTCTTAGCCCCGGTCACTATCCAGGACGCATGACATCCAAGATCCCCCGAGCCACCACCCGGGCCGCGACCCGAGCGATCGCCGCCTCCCTCGCGCTGACCGCCACCGCTCTCGGCGTCACCGGCTGCGACAGCGCCGCCGCCGGAACGGCCCTCAAGGGCGGACGCCTCGAGATTCCCGTCGCCGGCGGCACCGCGGTCGTCGACACCACCTCCCTGGCGGTGACCGCGCGCACCGGTGACGGGCGGCGGCTGGTGCTGTCGGAGGCGGCCGGGGGCGGGCTCGGAAAGCCGGGGCCCGTGACACGTACGGACGAGGGGGCGCGCTGGAGCTACCCCGCCAAGGGGCTGAAGGTGACGGCCCGTTCGGAGCGGGGGCGGCTGCGGATCAGTCTGCGATCGGACCGCGACGGGTCCGTCAGCTGGCCGGTGACCGGCACCGATCCCGCCGCCTCCGCCGTGCAGCTGCCGCGCGGCGAGGGCCTGGACATCCCCGTACGGGACGCCTTCTGGAACGGGGAGAAGGGCGGGCTGGCGGGCAGCACGGCCGATGTGGGCGGCGATCTGGCCCTGCCTCTGTGGGGGTACTCGATGAAGGGGGGAGCCGGCCAAGAGGGCCATGGGGGCCATGGGGTGAGCTATCTGGCCCCGACCGACATCGGCACATCGCTCCGCTTCGCCTCCAGCGGGGGCCGCCTCCGTGCCACCGCCGCGCATGCCTTCTCCGCCGGCGAGGGCACCCGCGACTACGACATCACCTTCGCCCTCACCGACGGCAACCCTGTCGCCCCGGCCGCCGACTACCGCTCGTACCTCTCCCAGCACGGCCAACTCGGCAGCCTCCGCGAGAAGATCCGGCAGAACCCGGCCAACGGCAAGCTGCTCGGCGCCTTCCACGCGTATGTGTGGGGCGAGGGCCGTACCGCCTCCGGGGTCGAGCGGCTCAAGAAGCTGGGTGTGGACCGGATGTGGCTCGGTTACGACGCGGGGCCGGACGGGATGGACGCCAAGGCCGTCGGGGCGGCCAAGAAGGCGGGCTATCTGGTCGGGCCGTACGACTCGTTCGCCAATGGTCAGGATCCCAAGTCCGCCGACAGTCCCAATGCCAAGTGGCCGGGCCGGGTCTATCCCGACTTTTGTATACGGAAGGCGGACGGTACGGCGGAGACCGGGTTCGGGGGCCGCGGCTGCTATCTCAGCTCGCGGGCCTTTGAGAAGGCCGAGCCGGGCAAGCACTATCTGGCCGACCGCACCCACACGATGGTCGCCAACGGCGCTGACAGCTACTTCCTGGACGTGGACGCGACCGGGGAGGCGTTCCGCGATCACGGCAAGGGCCATGAGATGACCAAGGCGGGGGACCGGAAATACCGGCTCGACCGGATGCGGCGGCTGGCGCGGGATCTCGTCCTGGGCTCGGAGTCCGCGCAGGCGTGGGCCCACCAGGTCCTGGCCTTCAACCACGGCTCGGGCACACCGGTCGCCGACGGGCTGTGGAAGCTGGAGCGGGACAAGGAGAAATGGGGCGGGTGGGCTCCGCAGAAGGCGCCGAAGAATTTCTTCCAGCCGGTGCAGCTGCCGGATGACCTGGCCACGGCCATGTACGACCCGAAGTACCGCGTTCCGCTGTATGAGACCGCGCTGCACGGTTCGCTGGTCAATGCGGAGCGCTGGGAGCTGTCGTACGACAAGCTGCCACGGCAGAAGACCACCCGCGCGTTGCTGGCGATGCTCTACAACACTCCGCTCAATTACGTCCTGGACGGGCCGACGATCAAGCAGCACGGCCCCGAACTCGCCGCGCTGCAGAAGTACTTCTCGCCGCTGCACCGCGCCGCGGGTACCGAGCGGATGACGTCCTTCCGGTGGCTGACGGGCGACCGCACCGTCCAGCGCACGGTCTTCGGTGACGGCGCGCTGACCGTCACCGCCAACTTCGGGACCCGGCCGCATGACGGGCTGCCGGGCGGCTGCGTGGACGCCAAGCTGCAATCGGATGCGCAGCCGCGGCGGCTGTGCCCGGCGCGGCTCAGCGGCTGAGCCGGACCTCTCGCCGGGCCAGCCACAGCCCCCGGCCGGCGGCCCACAGCGCCAGTCCGGCCAGCACCGGGCCACCGGCCATTGCCATCAGTCCGGCGCCGATGTTGGCACCGACCACCCCTGCGGTCAGTACGCGTACGCCGTAGCCGGCCAGCAGCCCGGCGATGATCAGCGGGGTCAGCACCTGCCACCAGTGGCGCGCGAAGGTCCCGCGGCGCGTGGCGCGGGCCAGCAGGGCCGCGGCCCCGCCCGCGAGCAGCAGGGCGGCCACGCCGAGGGCGGTGTCCAGGCCGGGGGGAAGGTCCAGTGGCTCGACGGCGTGGTCCAGCTGCGCCGGTGGGAGGCCCGAGTAATCGTCCTGGCCCAGCAGGCCCCAGGTGGCGACCGGCACGGCGGTGACCAGTACGGCGGCGGATAACGCGGGAACTCTGTGCGTACTCATGCGTACAGAGTGGACGCACGGAGCCTCGCCCTCCTGAGTACGCGTACTCATAGGCGCTCACGTTTCGATGACTCCTGCATGACGCTCCGATCACGGCGTCCCCTCACACGGCGGCCGCCCCGCCGCTGAGGGCAGCGTTCCGCCAAGGAAACAGAAGAGATGCGGGCGGGTAACAGCCGGGCCGCAGGCTGACGGGCATGACCTCGATAACGCGTGTGGTGGTGATCGGCGGCGGGATGGCCGGCGCCCGGCTCGCCCGGCAGCTGACGGCCGGGCCGGCCGGCGCGGACCCCGTCGACGTCACCGTCATCGGTGAGGAGGCGGACCGGCCCTACAACCGGGTGCTGCTCGCCGAGGTCCTCACCGGCCGGTATGCGCCGGAGGTCATCGCGCTGCCCTCGCCGGGTGACACGGTGGACTGGCGCGGCGGAGTGCGCGCCGTACGCCTCGACCGGGCCACCCGCCGGGTCCAGTGCGACGACGGCCGGGAGATCCCGTACGACGCCCTTGTCCTGGCCACCGGCGCCAACCCCGTCCTGCCGCCGCTGCGCGGCCTCTTCGCCCCGGAGGGACACGATCTCCCCGACGGCGTCCACTCCTTCCGCACCATGGACGACTGCCGGGCGCTGGCCGACGCGGCGAGCCCCGGCACACCGGCGGTGGTGATCGGCGGCGGGCTGCTCGGCGTCTCGGCGGCCCGTGCGCTGGCGGGGCGCGGCGCCCAGGTGGTGCTTGCGCACCAGGGCGAGCACCTCATGGAGC
Source organism: Streptomyces sp. NPDC048483 (assembly GCF_040651455.1). Classification (NCBI taxonomy): domain Bacteria; kingdom Bacillati; phylum Actinomycetota; class Actinomycetes; order Kitasatosporales; family Streptomycetaceae; genus Streptomyces; species Streptomyces sp. NPDC048483. Next base: position 55,124 of record NZ_JBEZJZ010000042.1, on the reverse strand, counting down.
GGCATCTCGATGCGGACGCGGCGGCGCTGCTGCGCGAGCATCTGACCGCGCTGGGCATCGAGGTGCACACCGAGTGCCGCGTACGGGGTATCGAGACCACGGCGGCAGAGAAGCGGACGGGGTCACGGGCCGTACGGGCCGTGGAGCTCGCTGACGGGTACCGCCTCGACGCCGAGCTGGTCGTCCTGGCCTGCGGCGTCCGGCCGCGGACGGGGCTGGCCCGCGCGGCCGGCCTGGACGTCGGACGGGGCATCCGCGTCGATGATGCGCTGCGGACCAGCGATCCGCGGATCTTCGCCATCGGCGACTGCGCCGAGCACAACAGCACGGTGTACGGCCTGGCGGGCGCCGCCCAGGAGCAGGCCGATGCGCTGGCCCGCGTCCTGACCGGGCCCCGCCCCGCCACCCCGTACCTGGGAACGCGCGTCCTGACCCGGCTGACCCTCGCCGCTCACCAGACCCCCACCACCCCCTTCGACCTGGCCGCCTTCGGCGAGACCACCCCGGCTCCCGGGGACGACGTCATCCACCTCACCGACGCCACCCGCGGCGCGTACCGCAAGGTCGTGGTCCGCGAGAACCGGCTGGTCGGCGGCATCCTCCTCGGCGATCTCGGCACTGTCGGCGCGCTCGCCCGTACCTGGGAGGGCGACGAACCACTCCCCGCAGCCCCGCTGCTCCACCTGCTCACCACCGACGGAGGCTTCTGATCATGGCCGCAGCCGCCAACCCCACCGACACCGCCCGCCCCACCATCGTGCTCATCGGACACGGCATGGTCGGCCAGCGCTTCCTGGAGGAGCTCGCCGACCGGGGCGTCACCGAGCGGGCCCGGGTGGTGGTGCTCTGCGAGGAGCCCCGCCCCGCCTACGACCGCGTCCAGCTCACCTCGTACTTCGCCGGCCGCACCGCGGACGACCTGAGCCTGACCGCCCCGGACTTCATGGACCGGCACGGCATCGAACTGCACCTGGGCGACCCGGCCACGGCCGTCGACCGCGCCACCCGCACGGTCACCGCCCGCTCCGGCCTGACGCTCACCTACGACACCCTGGTGCTGGCCACCGGCTCGTACCCCTTCGTACCGCCGGTGCCCGGCAAGGACAGCGCGGGCTGCTTCGTCTACCGCACCATCGAGGATCTGCTCGCCATCGAGGAGTACGCCAAGAACGCCGCCACCGGTGTGGTCGTCGGCGGCGGACTGCTCGGCCTGGAGGCGGCCGGCGCCCTCAAGGGCCTCGGACTGCGCACCCACATCGTGGAGTTCAACGCCCGGCTGATGGCCCTCCAGGTGGACGAGGGCGGCGGCAGCGCGCTGCGCCGTACCGTCGAGGAGATGGGCCTGGAGGTGCACACCGGCGTCGGCGGCAAGGAGATCGTGACGGACTCGGTGGGCGCGGTGGCGGCCATGGACCTGTCCGACGGCTCCCGTATCGACACCGACCTCGTCATCTTCTCCGCCGGTGTCCGCCCCCGCGACCAGCTCGCCCGCGACTGCGGCCTGTCCGTCGGCGAGCGCGGCGGCATCGTCATCGACGAGCAGTGCGTGACCAGCGACCCCGCCGTCTACGCGATCGGCGAGTGCGCGCTGGCGAGCGACGGCCGGGTCTACGGCCTGGTGGCGCCCGGCTACGACATGGCCCGTACGGTCGCCGACACCATCGCCGGGCAGGCAAGCAGCTTCACCGGCGCCGATCTCTCCACCAAGCTCAAGCTGCTCGGTGTGGACGTGGCCTCTTTCGGCGACGCCCACAGCGCCACCGAAGGCTGCCTGGACGTCGTCTACGCCGACTCCCGCAGCGGCGTCTACAAGAAGCTGGTGATCGGGCAGGAGGGCGAGCTGCTGGGCGGTGTCCTGGTCGGCGACGCCGAGGCATACGGCATGCTGCGCCCGCTGACCGGCAGCATCCCGCCGGTCGCGCCCGAGCAGCTGGTGCTGCCCGCCGGAGCCGGCGCACCGGTGGCCCTCGGCCCGTCCGCCCTCCCCGACGACGCGGTGATCTGCAACTGCCACAACGTCACCAAGGGCGCGATCCGCGGCGCGGTCACCGAGCACTCCTGCGGCACCGTGCCCGAGGTCAAGAAGTGCACCAAGGCCGGTACCGGATGCGGCAGTTGCGTCAAGGCACTCACCACCCTCGTCAACGACGAGCTGGAGGCGAGCGGCGTCAGCATCGACAAGGGCCTGTGCGGCTGCTTCCCGCACACCCGCGCCGAGCTCTACGAGATCGTCCGCACGCTGCGGCTGACCTCGTACGAGGCGTTGCTGGCCTCGCACGGCCGCCCGGAGGCGCGCAACGGCGACGGCTGCGAGATCTGCAAGCCCACCATCGGCTCCATCATCGCCTCCCTCGCACCGTCCGTCGGCGCCGACGGCTACATCCTGGACGGCGAACAGGCCGCCCTCCAGGACACCAACGACCACTTCCTCGCCAACCTCCAGCGCAACGGCTCGTACTCGATCGTGCCGCGCATCCCCGGCGGCGAGATCACCCCTGAGAAGCTGATCGTGATCGGCGAGGTGGCCCGCGACTTCGGCCTCTACACCAAGATCACCGGCGGTCAGCGGATCGACCTCTTCGGCGCCCGCGTCGACCAACTGCCGCAGGTCTGGGCCCGGTTGGTGGACGCCGGCTTCGAGTCGGGCCACGCCTACGGCAAGGCGCTGCGCACCGTGAAGTCCTGCGTCGGCCAGACCTGGTGCCGCTACGGCGTCCAGGACTCGGTCCGGATGGCCATCGACCTGGAGCTGCGCTACCGGGGCCTGCGCTCGCCGCACAAGCTCAAGTCCGCGGTCTCCGGCTGCGCGCGGGAGTGTGCGGAGGCGCGCGGCAAGGACTTCGGCGTCATCGCCACCTCCAACGGCTGGAACCTGTACGTGGGCGGCAACGGCGGCGCGGACCCGCGGCATGCGGATCTGCTGGCCCAGGACCTGAGCGACGCGGAACTGATCCGTCTGATCGACCGCTTCCTGATGTTCTACATCCGCACCGCCGACCGCCTGGAGCGGACCTCCGCGTGGCTGGAGCGGATCGAGGGCGGCCTGGACCACGTACGCGAGGTCGTCGTCCATGACTCGCTGGGGCTGTGCGACGAGCTGGAGGCGCTGATGGCCGAGCACGTCACGCACTACCGCGACGAGTGGGCCGAGACCCTCAACGACCCCGAGCGCCTGGCCCGCTTCGTCTCCTTCGTCAACGCGCCGGACGCCCCGGACCCGTCGGTCCAGTTCGTGCCGGAGCGCGACCAGGTCAAGCCGGACCTGACGCTGCTGGCCGGGCCGACCCTGCCCGTACGCACCCTGGACTCCGCCCGCCCCCTGGAAGGGACCTCTGTCTGATGACCACCGCTGTCGCCACCGCTACCGTCACCGTCGAGATCCACGGCCCCGACGGCTGGCTCGCCGTCTGCGCCCTGGACGATCTGATCCCCGGACGCGGCGTCGCCGCCCTCCTCCCCGACGGCACCCAGGTCGCCCTCTTCGTCGACCGCGGCGGCCGCGCGTACGCCATCGGCAACCGCGACCCGTTCACCGGCGCCCAGGTCCTCTCCCGCGGTCTGACGGGCTCCGTCGCGGACCGCCCGTTCGTGGCATCGCCGCTGCTCAAGCAGCGTTTCGATCTCGCTACGGGGGACTGCCTGGACGACCCGTCGGTGTCCGTACCGGCGTACCGGGTGCGGACGCAGGGCGGCGACGGCGCCTGATTGATTGCGCAACCCTTTGGTTGCACCTCCCGCCGTAACGTGCAACCATCGAGTAGCACATAAGCGATGTCATGACACGGCGGGAGGCCATCCCATGACCAACAAGGACCGCATCGAGCGGGAGATCACCATCGCGGCGCCCGTGGAGCGCGGCTGGGCGGTGCTGACCGAGCCGGAGCACGTCGGCTCGTGGTTCGGGCAGGGCGAGCCGACCCCGGTCGATCTGCGACCGGGCGGCATCATGCACCTCGATCACGGCGAGTACGGCCAGTTCCCGACAGTGATCGTGAAGGTGGACCCGCCGCACCACTTCTCGTACCGATGGGCCAGCGCGCACCCCGGCGAGGTGGCGACCGAGCGCAACTCCACCCTCGTCGAGTTCACCCTCACCCCGGAAGGCAACGGCACCCGGCTGCGCGTGACGGAGACCGGCTTCGCCGGCCTCCACATCCCCGAGGAGCGCACCAAGACCGCCTCGTACGAGAGCCACTCCGAGGGCTGGTCCGGGCAGGTCGAGAACATCAAGCGGTACGCGGAGCGGCTCGCGGCATGACGCAGCGGCCCGACGCACCCGCAGACACCGTGGCGGAGGTGCTGTCCGCGCTGGCGGACCCGACCCGTCGGCGGATACTCGACGCCCTCGCGGACCGCGGCGAGGCGACCGCCACGGCCCTGGCGGCGGAACTGCCGGTCAGCCGCCAGGCCATCGTCAAACACCTGGGCATCCTCGACCGGGCCGGCCTCGTCGCCGGCCACCGGGAGGGCCGCGAGTCCCGCTACCGGGTCATACCGGAGCGGCTGGGGGTCACCGCCCGGTGGATGGACCGGGTCGCCGCCGACTGGGACGCCCGGCTGACGGCCATCAAGCACCTGGCGGAAGGGGATTGACCGGCGGCCGGCCGGCGGCGGGCGGCCCCCGACCGGCCGGAGGCGCGTGACCCCTGAGGCGTACGCTGGTGCTCCCCTACCGAGGAGTACGGCGTGACCCGGTGGAACACCAGCCACATCCCCGACCAGACCGGCCGCTCGGTCGTCGTCACGGGCGCCAACAGCGGCATCGGCTATGTCACCGCCCGCGAACTGGCGCGGCGCGGCGCCCGTGTGGTGCTGGCGTGCCGCAACGAGGCGCGCGGTGTTGCCGCGCTGGACCGTCTGCGCACCGAAGTCCCCACCGCGGAGGCCGAGTTCCGCCCCCTCGACCTGGCCGACCTCTCCTCCGTACGGGACTTCGCGGCCGGCCTGGACACCTTCGACGGCGAGCGCCTCGACCTGCTCATCAACAACGCGGGCGTGATGGCGCTGCCGTACCGCACGACCGCCGACGGCTTCGAGATGCAGTTCGGGACCAACCACCTCGGCCACTTCGCGCTGACCGGCCTGCTGCTGCCCAAGCTCCTCGCCACCCCGGGCGCGCGCGTCGTCACCGTCTCCAGCATGCTGCACGCCCTGTCAGACATCGACTTCTCCGACCTCAACAGCGAGCGCACCTACCGGCGTTGGGTCGCCTACGCCCGCTCCAAGAGCGCCAACCTCCTCTTCACCCGCGAGCTGTCCCGCCGCCTGGCGGCGGCCGGCTCGCAGGTCGTCGCGGCCGCGTCGCACCCCGGCTATGCCGCCACCAATCTCCAGACGGCGGGCGCCCGTATGGAGGGCCGCTCCTCCGCCGAGCGGGTCATCGATCTGGGCAACCGCCTGATCGCCCAGCCCGCGGACGGCGGCGCCCTGGGCACGCTCTGCGCGGCCACCGCCCCGCACATGCGGCCGGACTCCTTTGTCGGGCCGAGGAGCGGGCTGCGGGGCGCGCCGGCGCCGTCCTTCCGGGCGCCGTGGACGAAGAAGGATGCGGTGGGTGAGCGGCTGTGGGCCGTCTCCGAGGAGTGCACGGGGGTGCGGTACGAGTTCGGGGGGCGGGAGTCGGCCGTCCGGTAGGTCGGTGCTCCGGTAGGTCAGACCCGGCAGTCGGCCGTCCGGTAGGTCGGCCCATCGGCAGGTCGGCCCACCGGTAGGTCGGTGCTCCGGCGGTCGGCCCACCGGTGGTACGTCAGTCCTCCCCCGGCCGCGGTGCCGTCCCGTCGCTGTGGCGGACGAGGACGAGCAGATCCGTACGGACCCGACGGGTACGCAGCAGGCCGCGGGAGGTCAGCAGGTGCCCGGCGGCCGTCAACCGTGGCGGGCAGAGGGCCGCGAGGAGCACCAGCGCGACGGCCGTCCAGCACAGCATGCGCGGCGGCGTGCGGGTGCCGTTGGCGAGGTCGACGAGCAGCATGCGGGCAAGCAGTCCGGCCGTACAGGAGAACGCGGCGCGCAGTTCTCCCGGCGCGTACCGCGGACCTGCCGCCGCTCGGTGCGCCCCCGCTTCCCCCCTCCTCCCGATCTCGCCGTCAAGAATTCGTCAGGAACGCCCCCTCGCCCGCCAAGGGGACGCCAGGGCGGCGAGCGGACCGCCTCCGTACCGCACACGCTGTGCTGGTCCCACCCAGTACCGCACGGAGGTACGACGAACGATGTCGATCGTGTCCGAGCCCGACGGCCGGCCCGAGGAACCGCCGGATACCGCCACCGAGGCCGCGACGCCGGGCGCGCCGCCCGAAGGGCAACCGGCCACCGCCACCACCGGCGCCGAGCCCGACGAGCGCCACCGGCTCACCGCCCTCCAGGGCCTGGCCGCCCTCTCCCTCGACGCGATGGCCTCCGTCGCGTACGGGCCCGAGGCGATCGTGCTGGTCCTGGCCGCGGCGGGCGGCTACGGCCTCGGCTTCACCCTCCCCGTCACCCTGGCCATCGCCGCCCTCCTCGCCGTACTGGTCGCCTCGTACCGCCAGGTGATCGCCGCCTTCCCCGACGGGGGCGGCTCCTACGCGGTCGCCAGGACCCACCTGGGCCGCCGCACCGCCCTGGTGGCGGCCGCCTCCCTGATCCTCGACTACGTCCTGAACGTCGCCGTATCGGTGACCGCGGGCGTGGCGGCGCTCACCTCCGCCTTCCCCGCCCTCTACGGCGACCGCCTGTGGATCTGCCTCGCCGTCCTGGTCCTGATCACCGCCGTCAACCTGCGCGGCATCGTCGACTCGGCGAAGGTGTTCATCGTCCCCACCGCGGTCTTCATCGCGTCCATCCTCACCATGGTGGCCGTCGGCCTCTTCCGGGACGCCCCGGCCTCCACGGTCACGGCCGACGGCCACGCCTCCGTCCTGGCCCACCACGCGACCTCCGTCGGCGCCCTGCTGCTCCTCAAGGCCTTCGCGTCCGGCTGCTCGGCGCTGACCGGCGTCGAGGCGGTCGCCAATGCCGTGCCGTCCTTCCGCGCCCCGGCCCCCCGGCGCGCCCAGCGCACCGAGGTCGCCCTCGGTGCCCTCCTCGGCGTCATGCTGATCGGCCTGTCCGTCCTCATCGGCCGCTTCCCTCTCCAGCCGGTCGAGGGCGTCACCGTCCTGGCCCAGCTGGCGGACGCGTCGCTCGGCCACAACTGGGCCTTCTATGTGGTCCAGTTCGCCACCATGGTGCTCCTGGCGCTGGCCGCGAACACCTCCTTCGGCGGCCTGCCCGTCCTCATGAGCCTGCTCGCCCGCGACAACTACCTCCCCCATGTCTTCGGCCTGAAGGCCGACCGCCAGGTCCACCGCCACGGCGTCCTGGCCCTCGCCGCCGTAGCGGCGGCCCTCCTCGTCTTCTCCGGCGGCGACGTCAACACCCTCGTCCCCCTCTTCGCCATCGGGGTCTTCGTCGGCTTCACCATCTGCCAGGTGGGCATGGTCCGCCACTGGCGCCGCGAGCGTTCCCCCGGCCGGCGGGCCAAGGCCGCCCTGAACGGCTTCGGCGCTCTGCTCACCGGCGTCTCGGCCGTCATCGTGACGGCCACCAAGTTCACCGAGGGCGCCTGGCTGATCGTCATCGCCCTCCCCCTCCTGGTCCTCGCCTTCGAGGCCGTCCACCGCGCCTACGCCCGGATCGGCGAACGCCTGGCCCTGGGCCGCGTCCCCGAACCGCCCCGCGCTGCCCACTCCCTCGTCATCGTCCCCGTGTCCCACCTCTCCCTCCTCACCTCCGAGGCCCTGAACGCGGCGGTGTCCCTGGGCGACGAGGTGGTCGCGGTCACCGTCACGCACCCCGCCCCCGAGGACCGCCCCGCCGCCGAGGCCCTGCGCCGCGACTGGGAACTGTGGAACCCCGGCGTGGACCTCCTCGAACTCCCCTCCCCCACCCGCTCCATCGGCCGCCCCATAGCCGACTACGTACGCGACCTGACCACCCATCGGCCCGCCACCCGCGTCACCGTCCTCATCCCCGAGGCCGAACCCGCCCACCTGTGGCAGCGCCTGCTGCAGAACCAGCGCGGGGCGGTCGTGGCGCATGCGGTCCGCCGCGACACGGATGCGGCCATCTGCCGACTGCGGTTCCGGCTCGAGGCGGCTTCTCGGGGGAGGTGACACGCCGGGGGGGCGGGCCGGGGGGACGGGCCGGGGGGGGACGGGCCGGGGGGACGGGCCGGGGGGCGGGCGGGCCGGCGGGCGGGCCGGCGGGCCGAGGCGTGACGACCCATTGTCAGTGGGTCCCTTTACCGTGAGGAACATGACTCTCACGCTGAGCTACGACGACCACTGCACCGAAATCGCCCACCAGGCCAATCTGCTGGCCTCCACCCTCACCCTCACCCACACCACGGGGCCGGTCAGGGGCACGGAGCCTGCCGGTGGCACCGACCTCTCCGCCTCCGTCCCCTCCTGCCCCGACTGGAACCTCGCCCAGTTGCTACGGCATCTGGGCGAGGTCCACCGCTGGGTCGAGGAGATCGTGCGGACCAGGGCCACCCAACCCCCGCCCGACACCGCGCTCCGCGTCCTCCCCCGCGACACCACCGACACCCCGGCCGCACTTGCCACCTGGCTCACCGCAGGCGCCCAACAGCTCGCCGACACCCTCCGCACCGCAGGCCCCGACACCCAGATCTGGACGCCCCTCCCCTCCTCCTCCGGCACCACCCGCTTCTTCGCGCGCCGCATGGCCCACGAGACCGTCATCCACCGGGCCGACGCCACCCTCACCCTCGACACGGACTTCGCCATCACCCCGCGCGTCGCCCTCGACGCCCTCGACGAATGGATGGAACTCGGCTCCCTCCCCGAAATGTTCGACTACCACCCCGAACGCCGCGACCTCCTCGGCCCCGGGCGCACCCTCCACTTCCACGCCACCGACACCCCACCCGAAGCCACCGCCAACTGGCTCGTCGACCTCACCGGCGACACCCTCAGCTGGCGCCACTCCACCGAACCGGCCGCGGTCTCGGTCAGCGCTCCCCTGACCGACCTCCTGCTGCTGATCTATGGCCGGCAGGCCGCCGACACCGGCACGTTCGAGATCCAAGGGAATGCGGAACTGCTGGACTTCTGGCTTGCGGAGGTCAATTTCGCGTGAGGCGGCGAGAGATCCGTGTGACGGGCGGGAAGGCAGCCGTCCATTCGGGGAGGGGCCCTGCGCCATACGATGTGCTGGGGGGAGCCTTCTGTCCGGTCAGCACCATGGGGCAGGATGCAAGGGGTGAGTGACCACCGACGCAGTACGGAAAACTCCGGCAGGAGTGGCGGTACGCATCGCAAACCGACACCCCCCTGAGCAGGGTCTCCATCCCGCGCTGGGCGTCGCCAACGCTCCGGCAGTACCGCAACACATCCCCAGTGAACGCCATACGGCCTGACGCATCAGCAGCTTCACGCCGCAGCAGCATGAAGAAGGGTCCGATGACACAGCCCGAATTCGTCCCTGTACCGGCCAGCGCCGAGGAAGCACTGGCGGTTGCTCGCACCCGCTTCCAGCCGCTCTGGGAAGACGGCTCCCCTGCGCCCCTCCACGTCGAAGAATTCGACATCGGCTACCTCATCTACGCCGAATTCCCCCCAGTGGAAGACCCCTTCACAGAACTGAGCTACGGCGGCAGCAACCTGGTCATCGCCAAAGCTGACGGGGCCCTTTCCTACGTCCCCAATTTCCCTCCCGAGTCGGCAATCGAGCTCTACCGCACGCGGTACCGTCGCCACACCTGAGCAGCGCCAACTGCGCGATGAGCGGAAGGACGGACCACACGGCTCCTGGCCGGGCACGAGCAGGCAAGATCACGGAGAGCGAGGCGGGCCGTCGTCAGACGCCCCGCGTCCGGCCATGAACTCGCCGGTGGTCACCTCGCATCGTCGGCTTCCCCGCGGGCAGGCGGCCCACCGCTCAGCAGCGCCCCGGCATGCCTCCATCGGACGCCGGCATCAGAACGGCGGAAGGCGAGCGTGTTGCCCGCAGCGGTACCTGCCGAGCTGTCAGCACCCTCCACTATGCTCACCCGCGAGAGCTAATGATGGAGTGACCACGACCAACCTGGGGGGATGTTGTGGCAGGGGCAGGCGGCTTTCAGACCGATGTGGAGTCCTTGAAGTCCGAGGGCACCAACTTCGTCAAGCTGGGTGAGGACTACCACGAATCGCTGCGGCGCCTGATGCTCAGCCTGCACGCCCTGAACGCGGGTCCGTTGCCGTCCCGCGAACAGCAGATGCAGCAGAAGCAGGGTTCGGCTCCGCCGGAGAAGTCGTTCGGTGAGCAGCTCTGGAGTGGCATGACGACACTGGACAGCAAGGCCGACTCGCCGCCGTGGGGCGATGACGACCTCGGCGAGAAGTTCGGTGTCGTCTACGAGGGCCTGCGCGACGGCATGAACGAGTCCATGGGCCATATCGCGGCCAAGCTCGAGGAAATCGGCAAGGCGCTGACCTCCATGTCCAAGCACCATGGCGAGAACGAGGACTTCAACGACTCGCTGATGAAACAGCACGTCGCCGACCTGGAGGGCCCGAACGCTCCGAAGCAGGAGTTCCGCATGACGTCCCAGACCGTCCACAGGAACTGATCTCACCACCCAAGCTGAAGGGCGGGGAGGCCAGGAAGCCTCCTCTCGCCCCGCCGTATACCGCAGATCACCAAAGACATCACAGGCGTCACATCACAGCCGTCACGTGACGCTGTTACACGGGGGGCTTCACCTTGTCTGTCATGCTGCCGGATTCCCTTGAGTGGATCCTGGAGATGCTCGGCTTCAACTGGCCGACCGCAGACGAGGACAAACTCATCGAATGCGCCAACGCCTGGCGCCAGTTCGCCTCCGAGGTCGAGGGACACGAGTCCACCGGGGCCCGGATCGCCGGCAACGTCCTGGCCCAGAACGCCGGCGACTCCATCGAAGGCTTCAGCAAGACCTGGGAGAAGTTCTCCGGCGGGTCCGGCTACTTCGACGACGCCAAGCAGGCGGCCGAAGCGATTGCCTTCACCTTCGAGGCCGCCGCTGCCCTCGTCATCGGCATGAAGATCGCCGTCATCGTCCAACTGGCCATCCTCGCCGCCGAGATCATCGCCGCTCAGGTCGCCGCGCCCTTCACCCTGGGCCTGTCCGAAATAGGCGGCGCGGCCGCCACTCTCGCCACCCGCGAAGTCGTCCGCCGCCTCATCAAAGAAGCCGCCAAACAACTCCTCGACGCCGTCCTCGAGGTCATCAAGGAACCCTTCGTCTCCGCCCTGGAGGCCATCGCCTCCGACCTGATCGCCCAGACCGTCAACCAGAACTTCGGCGCCCAGAACGGCTACAGCCTCGGCCGCACCGCCAAGGCCGGCGCCGAGGCCTTCGGCGACGCCGTCAAAAACTCTGGTGAAACGCTCGGCGAATCCCTCCGCGACGGCGCCGGCCACCGCGCCGGCCACCGGGCCCGTGGTGGGCTCGACAGCGCAGCAGGCCGCGACCACGAAGACGGCGATTCCGGAAGCGACAGCGACAGCACCACCAACTCCGACAGCGGATCCGACACCAGCAACAGCAGGGACAACAGCAGCTCAGGCCGCGGCGACAATGACTCGGGGGGCACCTCCGAAACCAACTCGGGCAGCAACAGCAACAGCGGTTCCGACGGTTCCGGCAACACCTCCACCGACTCCGGCAACAACAACAGCAGTGCAGGAAGCGGCGACCGCAGCGGCTCGGACAACGGCGGCCCCGCCACCCACACCCCACGCGCCTCGGACAACGCAGGCACAACCGGCAGCAGCCCTAACACCCCCAACCAGCCCGACGCCCCGGAGTCCACGCACAACCGCCCCCCGGCCCAGCCCCTCCCGCCCCAGGACCAGCGCTCCCCCTTCGACGAGGGCTACCGGGGCAGCGACCACAACCCGTACGGTGCGTCCGGCTCCCCCGACGGAAGCCCCACCCCGGACCCGGCGCCGAACCCCGACTCCGGCCCCCCTCACGATTCGGGCGCCACGCCCGACTCGAACTCCACTCCCGAATCCGGTCCCACACCAGACCCCGCACGCCCGGATTCGGACCCGACGGGCACCCAGCCAACGCCTGACAACACCTCCGACGCCAACCGCCCTGACACGGACCGGATCAGCACCCAGCCGGCTCACGACAACACCCCGGACGCAGCCCGCCCCGACGCGGACGGGACCAGCACCCATCCCACACGGGACAACACTCCAGACACGGCCCGCCCGGACGCAGACCCGATCAGCACCCAGCCTGCACGGGACAACACCCCCGACTCCGCCCGCCCAGACTCGGACCCGATCAGCACCCAGCCGGCTCACGACAACACCCCGGACGCAGCCCGCCCTGCCCCCACCAGCCCCCAGCCCGCCCCGGAGCACCACTCCCCCACCCCGGACACACCTCAGTCGCCGCCCCCCTCACCGACCCCCGACCCGGTACCCCAGGCACCCGGCAACCCGCCCTCCCACGGCGACAACCCCAACGCCTCCCACGACAGCCCCGCCAACACCCCCGCCAACGGGGACAACTCCCAGACCGGCGGCGGCCGCCCCGCCATGCCGCACGTCAGCACCCCACCCCAGGGCGCCCCCGTACACCACACGCCATCAGCGGGCCAGCCCATCCAGCAACGCGACCCGGCCCCCGGCGACCCCATTCCCACCGTGGACGACTCCCACAACCCCACCCTCTCCACCGAATCCGCAGGCACGGCGACCCTCCCCCCACGCACCCAACACACCCCCGACTCCGCCCCCAACACACCCCAGCAGTCCCAGCCCGCCTCGCCCACCCCCGGCCCGATGATGGGCACCCCCGGCATCCCGCCCCAGGGCGGTCCCACCACCTCCACACCCCGTGGCGCCACCCCGACCACGAGCAATCCCGCGCAGCGCCCCAACCGCCGCCCCGACGGCTCCCAGCCGAACCGTGACGTCACCCAGCGCCCCACCCCGGACCGGCCCGCCTACGACCCCCGTCGCGACGGAGCACTCCCCAACCGGAACCGTCAGGGCCAACAGCAAACGCCTCGGGCCGAACGGCCGGCCCGGAACCAGCAGATCCCTCGACCGAACGAGCAGACTCCCCAGCGTCAGCAGATCGCGCAGCAACAGCGTCCCGGACAGGCCAAGGCCGCACGTCCGGACCAACAGCGCGGTCGGCCAGAAAATGTCCGCTCGAACGGCCCTCGGAACTCTCCGAACTTCGAGTACTCAGGCGCCGACCCACGGACGCAGAGCCCTGCCTCCGGGGAGAGAGGCCAGCAGCCCGATCAGTCCGGTCGCCGTGACCAGAACCCGGCCCAACGGCCCGACCCCGGCCACCCGGAGGGCCAGCGACAGCCGGAAGCTGGTCGATCCGTGCCTCACCAGGCCCAGCCGCCGGTGGTGGACAGGAACTCCGAACCGCAGGCACCGCGCAGCGACCGGGCAGAGGGTGCAGAGAGCCTGGGCAACATCCGGAACGACCTGAACCATCACCCTGCCGGTCTGCTTCAGCCCCACCCCAACGACCAGCAGTCGCTCGAGAATGCCCACCCGCGCAATCCCGACGGCACCCCCCAACGATTTGCCGATCCCTTCGATCCCTGGGGCCAACTCCAGAACGATGGCGGCTTCGGAATGCCAGGGAGGTCCAACAACTGTGCCGATTGCTCACGTTCCTTCCTGGAGACCTGGTACGGAAACCCCCAAGTCTCCGCACCGCGTACCCTGGACACCAACCCTGACGGCACACCCGCCCGCACAGGGGAGCGCGACTCCTTCAGGAACATGGAACGCTGGGCGGGAGCCCGGCATGCCAATGGCGGCACGGACATTCCCCGCGCCTACGACCGAGTCGCCCGGGATCTTCTCCGGGCTGGACACGGTTCCGCGGCGGTAGTGGGAGTCAGCTGGCCCAAGGGCGGCGGCCATGTGTTCAACGCCGTCAATCACCACGGCAAGATCATCTGGGTTGACAGCCAAAGCGGAGTGGTCAGCGAAACCCCGATCAACCTGAACGCCAAGCAAGTCGTCTACATCCCTCTGGATGCCGATCGTCAGCCGATCCACAAGAACCGGGCCCTACCCAAGCCCGCTGATGCGCGCGTCGACCAGCGGGACTCGTCCCCTCTCCCGAGCCAACGCGAAGCCACACCGGGCAACCCCGGTGCGGACGCCTCGCGTTACCTCGCCGACACGCTCCGCCATGAAAACCCGTTGAGATATGGCTCGCTGACACCCGAAACACCCAGCACCCGACCCCCCTCGCAGGCCCCGCACCACCAAAGCCCGGCCGCAGACCCAACGAGCAACCAACCCACCCACACGCCGGAAGCTGACGCTGCCGGCCCCGCGGCGGACCACGTCACCAACGAGAACACCGACCAGAACACCTCCGGCGCAGACCACCGCGACGAGGGCGACGCCACCCAGAGGCCGGACCAGGACACCCCCGCTCAGCACCCAGATCACCACCCGAGCACCGCACAGCACGAAGCTCCTACCCCCGCCTCCGACACCCGCCCCTACGACGTCGACCCAGGCGGCGTCCTGCGCCCGGACCCGGCCGACCAACAGGCCCTGGACAACAGCCTCCCGCGCAACCCCGACGGCACCCCTCAACGCCACCCAGACCCCAACGACGGCGACTGGCTCAACAACGTCAACGGCCGGAACCACAACGACCCCGGCCGCGCAAACAACTGCCCCGACGCCGCCCTCTCCCTCGTAGATACCTACTCCGGCCGCCCCACCGTCGCCGCACCCCGCACCCCCGACCTCAACCCCGACGGCACCCCCTCCGACCGCGGCGAAACCAACGGCCGCGACCGCATGGAGAACACCCTAGGCACGCGCTTCCGTGACTACGGCGACGGCCACGACGCCTACACCCGCCTCGAAAACACCCTCCGAAACGAAGGCCACGGCTCCCAGGCCGTCATCATCACCACCGACTCCGCAGGCCGCTCCCACGCCTGGAACGTCATCAACCACAACGGCAACATCACCTACGCCGACCCCCAAACCGGAGCCCGCAGCAACAAACCCCTCTACAACGGCGACCACGGCGTCCACGCCATCCCCCTCAGCCCCGACCGGCGACCCGCAGACGCCGAGCGCCGACCGTCCGCCAGCGGGAAGTCCACGCATAACCAGTCGGACCACGGCACCTCCACGAAACGCCCCGCACACGAGCCCTCAGCTACCCAGCGCCGCGCTCCCGAGGAACCTGCTGGCGCTCCAGGAGACACTCCTGAGCAACGCACGACCATCCCGGAACGTCGCAGTCAGGCCGAGGCCATACTTGGGCCAACAGCTTCGGAGGTGGTCGACCTGGACAACTGGCTAGAGTTCCATAAAGACAAGACGAATGAGCAATTCGAGCAGGATGTCTTGCATGAAATGCGTGAAGCCAAGCGACTCATAGAGGCATACCCAAACCACGTAATTCATGCAGCCCTGGAAACCGACGCCCCCCTGGGGCCAGACGGCAACCATCTATCAGAGTTTGACCTCGGGGTCGCACCACGCGGAAAACCGATATCCTTGCGAGTGGAAGTAACCTCCCTGGCTAAACTACTCAAAACAAAAGGTGATGTAACCGAAGCAATCAAACATGGCGCCGAGAAAATGGGGAAGCGTGAAAGAGCTGGCGCACCCATCCCGCGCCCATGCGAACTCAGCATTTATCTCAAACTTCACGTCTACCGAAAAACAAAGAAGGGGAACACCACAGAAGTACTTCCCGACGGAACTAAAAACATGACCATGAAGGACGGGAACCACACCCCCCACAGCCCTACAAACATATTTGACGAAATCAAGGAAAACCTGACCGCGATTAAAGACACCGACAAATTGGATCGGATAACCTTCGTGGATCCGGACACCGGAGTGATCGCAGAACTGGTACGAACCGAGAGCGGATGGACTCGAGCATGACAGCATATGCAGCAATGCGCGACTTCCCAGGATACTTCATCTCCCTGGAGAGGGAGTTTGACGAAATGCCAAGCCAGCTGAATCTCGCGAAAATCGCACTAGGATCCGTTTTCGATTTCTCGGCGGAATTCTGCGTACCACTAACCATGGAACTTTGGACGACATATTGGATGAACGATTTCGACCTGGCGATCGAAAAGCCTTCACGCGCACCAAAATACATGATGCTACGACAGCATGAAATTCCGACCGAGGTTGACTTTTCCCCTTGCTGGGTTGATGAGCAAGTGACCACCACCGACGAGATCAACGAGGCCACTTCGCACCAATTCACACAAGGAGCGCTACAAAGGCAGCCCAACGATCGACCGGAGTTGGAAATTGGCTGGCAGGAGATGCGATTCAGGTCAACAGCGGTGCGACTGCCCGACGACCCGGAGCTCACATACAAGGGCTCCGTCGGGCTGCGAGTCGGGACAGACATTGCACAACAACGCATCGAACAAAAAGAGAACGGATTCTGGATTTCTGGGCCTGCGGGCTCAGCAGTCATTCATCCACCGATTGAGATTCGGATCGGGAGAGACTCCCCTGAAACCCTAACGTTCGAGATCTCAATCTACTGGTCCACATGGGCGCCGAACGGCGCAGGCTACGAGAAAATCGTCAGCAGAGTAGACGCCTTGCTCGATAAAGGCTGGGTTAAATCGCCGTAGCGAGTCCGTCGGATCGGTTTCCGATTGTCCAGCACGCCACCTTGTACCGCATCACCCTTACCAACAAGGTAGGGCACTTGATGCACACAGTGCGGTTCTGGGTGCCCTCGACCCCGTAGAAGGCGGCGGATCAGACTCATTGGCATTCCGACGGAACCAAAAGGGCGGAGGGCACGTGCAGAGTAGGAGTGGCCATCAATGAATGGCGTAAATGGCACTCAGATGGCCAGCTCGCCGAGCGCTCAGTATTCAATCTGAAAGATTGATACACAATCCGCCAGCGTTGGGACGAAAATGGGAATCTGACGGTGGACAAGTCCTACACACTTTAAGGACGGTCCATGCCCGCCACCCCAGAGGTGATGCGGGTATGCCGAAACAAGGCCGCGAGGAGTCTTTTCGCCCGACACGGTGTCCCGTCGGCCGCCTCGGTGAACGTCCGCACCCGCGATGAGGTGCTCGTCAACGCTCTGGAATGGTGCAAGACCTACTGAACTGGCACTGAAGAGCGTGAGATCGATCCGGAGGGCGTTACTGCCTTGGGGCCCATGGCGCTGACATGTCTCGCGATCGAAGCCGGATTCAGCGTTGACGTGGAGTCCGAGTACATGCCAGCGAGTCTGCTCGCACGTGACTGGGTCGGCGAGTTCCCCACGTCGTAACTACCACCACCGGCAAAGAGAGCACCCACATGGCCTCTGACAGCCCCACCGCACCGACCACCCCCGAGCAGGCGCTCGCCGTTGTCCGCAGCCGTTACGCCCAGCCCAAGCTGCCGGACGGGACCCCCGCACCGATGCACGTCCATGAGTTCGACATCGGCTACCTGGTGTCCGCCGCTTCCCCTGATACTGCTGGCACCGATGCTGCAGGAAACCCCCTGCCGCCTCCGCCAGGAGGGGGGCAAGTCGTCGTGGCGAAAGACACCGGAGAGACGGTTTCCATCCCGAACTTTCCTACCGAGGCTGCCATCGCTCTCTACAAAAGGCAGCGCCAGGCCAACTCCTAGGTCAGGGACTTGAAGAGGACGGCTTGCGGTATACGAGCGAATAGCGCCAGAAGAGGTGGCGGCGGATGGAGCAGCCAGGAAGCACAGCCACCGCCTGTTTTTGGATTTCTGGGAGCGTCATCTGCGGTTCCATGAGCGTGGGTTGGATCGCGGTCTCCAACGGCTCAGGTGGGGTCGGGGCGGAGACGGGCGGTACGCCTCGCGGCCGTCCTCGATCGCGTAGGAGGCGGCGCATGCGGAATGTTCCCCCGACCGCGAGTTCAGCCGGCACTGCGGCGAGGCCTATCGCCAGGTCCGCGGGGGTGGAATCCCGGAAGAGGCCGAGGAGCAAGAGGACGCCGCCCGGGGCGAGGGCGTCCGGGAGTTTGTTGATGGCGGTGGCGAAGGGCATGTGATGCACCGTTGCGAGGCAGGCGACGACGTCGTATGCCTCGGGGGCGAGTTCCGTGTTCAGGACGTCTGCTTTGATGTAGCGGATGCGCGCGGATTCCGGGGAGCTGGCGCGGATTGCTCGGGCTTTTGCGAGGTCGGCTGCGGAGCGGTCGTAGGCATCGACTTCCAGTCCGCGGCGGGCGAGGTCGCGGGCGAAGGCGCCGGTGCCGCAGCCGACGTCCAGGGCGCGTTTGGCACCCGGCGGGATATGACGGGTGAGATAGCGGTGGTAGCAGGCGTTGTGGTTCCAAGCTAAGTCTTCGAGCATGGTTCAGGGGACGGGCAGGCAGGAAGTCCGGTTCCGGATGGCGACCGGGTCTGTCTGGTTCCGGGCGCCGGTCGGCCCTATTGGTTGGGCTTCGCCATTACGTCAGTTCGTCGGCGAGTAGGTCCATGAGGAGCCCATCTGCCCAGCCGCCCGTGCGGTGATCGCGCCCGTATGCGCGCATGATGCCGACTGGCTTGAAACCGACCTTGCGGTAGCTGGTGATCGCTGCGGTGTTGGCGGCGGCCGGGTCGATGGTCAGGCGGTGATGACCACGTTCGTCGATCAGCCAGCGGGCCAGGGTGCGGACGGCGTCGGTGCCGAGGCCTTGGCCCTGGTGGGACGTGGTGAGGAAAATGTCGAGGCCGGCGTGGCGGAATTCGGGGTCGGCTTCTTCGGAGAATTGGATGGCGCCGATGACCTCGCCGGAAGGGGTGCCGGGAAGGGTGACGGCGAGCATGTTGCCGTAGTCGTCCGGTGGTGACCACCAGGCGGCGACCGCCGGTTCCCGGACGATGCGGTCGAGTGTGGCGGTGTCGGCGTCCTGGACCGGGCGGAGGAGGACGGTCGTTCCGCGGAGTTCCCCGGTGATGTTCATGTGGGTTATTCAAGTGGAGGAGTTGGCGCCGGCCGACGACACGGCCCCCGTCAGTCGACCCACACACTCGCACCGGAGTCGGATTCGACAAGCCGGCCCGGCTGGACGACCGTGTCGACGTCGCCCGTGCAGTCGGGCCCCGTGAAGACGTAAGCGATGGCGTCGTGGGTGCGGTTGGCCACGGTGGTTGGGGAGTCGTCGCCGGTCGGGTAGCAGCCGCTGGGGTGGATGTGCGGGTAGCCGTTGATGATGAGGAGGCCGTTGGCCGCGGAGGCGGGCGACGGTGCGGCGAGGGCGAGCAGCGCGGCGGCGGTGAGGGTTCCGGCGGTGGTGGCGATGCGGCGCATGGCGTGCGTACCTCCTGGGCGGTGGGGTCGCGCCCGTTGCGGCCCCGAGCTGATGATGAACGTACGGGGTCCCGTGTCCGTCGTCATCGGCGCGAAGGAGCCGAACTCGCCTCGTGGGGCTGTTTATTCATGACCAGGTGTCCATGCCTGTCGCGTCCAGTTCGCACCACACCGTCTTGCCGACGTCGAGTACGTGGACGCCCCAGCGGAGGGAGAGCGCGCGGACGAGCAGTAAGCCGCGGCCAGTGGTGGCGGACGGCGTCACCTCGTCCGTGGAGGGGAGGCGTTCGCCGCGGGCGTCGGTGACGGCGATCTGCAGGACGGCGTGGGTGAGCGAGAGCCGTACGCGGAAGAGCCGGCCGGGGACGGTGCCGTGCAGGACGGCGTTGGTGGCGAGTTCGGAGACCAGCAGGCGGGTGTCGTCTGCCAGTTGGCCGCACCCCCAGTCGCCTGCGAGGCGGGCGGCGCGGTTTCGTGCGAGGGCGATGCTCTTGGGGCGTGGGGTGTAGTCGAGTACGTCCTGCTGGAGGACCACTTCCGGCCGGTCATGTGGGGCGAACATGTGGGCCACCTCCGGGTCAGGGCAGCGCGTGGTAGCGGATACCCGTTGTCGCGGCGCTGTGCGAGCGCTTCCTTACGGAAGGTAGCGGTGGCTCCTTGATCGACACAAGTTCCTCTTAGGAAATATCCTCCGAACGCGCTTGCAAGGGCGATCCGTTCGGCGACAAACTGACCCCGCGATCCAGGAGGGGTACAAGTGACAGCTCGTCAGCCAACACAGGGGAACAGCACCACAACGGTCTTGGGGCGTCGATTGGGTGGCGAGCTGCTGCGGCTCCGTACGGCAGCGGGCATGAGACAGCCTGAGGCCGCCAAGGCCCTCACGGCTTCCACGACCAAGATCGCGAAGATGGAGGGCGGCTGGGTCCCCATGCGCGACCCGGATATTCGCGCCTTGTGTGCGCTGTACGGCGTGACCGACCCGGCCCGCGTGGGCGGCCTGCTGGAGCTGGCTCGGATCGACCGCGAGCGGCGCAAGGCCAAGGGCTGGTGGGACGAGTTCCCGGACCTTGGCGACATGCAGGAGTACGTGACGCTGGAGAGCGCGGCCACCGCGGTCCGGGCTTGGCACCTGACCTTCCTGCCCGGCTTGCTGCAAACTCCCGACTATGTACGAGCGTTGCGTCCCGACGAGCAGTTCGTGGCCACGCGAGTGGCGAGGCAGCGGCGACTCTTCGACGAGCCGCAGCTCTCGCTGCATGTGGTGGTCTACGAGGCTGCGTTGAGAAGTCTTGTGGGCGATGCCTCGGTGATGCGCGGGCAGCTGGAGCATCTGGCGACGATGACTCGGAGGCCGAACGTCACGGTTCAGGTGCTCCCGTTCAGCGCCGGGTCGCATCAGGGAATGGACTGCGCGTTCAACATCATCTCGTTCGGCGAGCCCGGTGCGATGGACGTGGTCTACATGGAGATCCCGTTCAGCCGGTTGTGGGTGGAAGGCGGGGAGAGGGCTGCACAGCACGACGAACTGTTCGAGAGAATCGCACAGCAAGCCCTCAGTGAGCGTGAGTCACTCGCGTTCATCACCAGCCTCAGCAAGGAACTATGAGCGATGCCCGAGTTCAGATTCCGCAAGTCCAGCTACAGCAATCCTGAACGCGAGTGCGTCGAGGTGGCCACCAACATCCCGGACACCGTGGCCATACGCGACTCCAAGGACCCCGATGGCCCGATACTCCGGCTCGCGCCGGCCGCTTGGGCGCGGTTCCGTGGCGTCGTCGTGGAGAGGCGGTTCGCGGCCGGTCGCTGATGGAAGGTCCAACCGCCGGCCTTGTCCGTTCCCACAGAGGTTGGTGCTGTAGTGACAACGCACTGACGGGGCGTAACCAGTCGTGGAATTCTTGGGGCATGACGATGCCGCCCGAAGTGCCGTGCGAGGAGTGCCAGGGGACCGGCACCGTCGAGTGGGAGACCCCGGACGGCAACACCACCACGACGCAATGCTCCCGGTGCATGGGCACCGGCACGGTCCCGGCGTAGGAGGCGGACGACGACGTGACGACCCCCCGTGAGGGCAACCGGCTGCGGGCGCTGCCCCCCGAGTACGTCGACAGAATGCGCTGTACGCACTGCGAGCTGCGGAACATGAAGTTGCCCGGTACGGCGGGGGGGCTGTGCATCCCCTGCTATGCGTTGGAGCGGCAGGCGGCGCCGCGGCGGACCAGTCAGGGGATGCAGCTGGCCAACTTTGTGTCCGATCCGTGCATGGGATGCGGGTCGCATGCGGTGGATGCCAATGGGTGGGCGTTCTGGTGTGACTCGTGTGGGATGCAGGTGGCGGTGGCGCATCCGATGCCGTGAGCGGCGTGCAACGCATTCCAGCGGCCCGCAGCGGCTTTCGGACGGCGATTCGTACAGGTGCCATGCGGTTTTTACGTGCGTGGGGCACAGTGGTCGGGCGCACCATGCGGTGATCAACGATCACTGCGGGCCACGACCCCAGGGGGCGATACGGACATGAGCGGAAGCGGCGGAAGCGGCGTCGGCAGAGGTTCCGGCAGCGGTGTCGGCAGAGGTGTCGGCATCGGCAGGCGGCGGGTGTTGGCCGCGGGTGGTGGCCTCGCGGCCGCGGGGGCACTGGCCGCGTGTGGGTCCAACACCGGGCGTGGCGGCGGAGGTTCGGGGCCGGCGCTCAGTCAGTGGTACCACCAGTACGGCGAGCCCGGGACCCAGCAGGCCGTGCAGCGGTATGCCGCGGCGTACAAGAAGGCCGACGTAACGGTGCAGTGGCGGCCGGGGGACTACGACCGGCAGACGGCGGCCGCCTTGCTGACGGACTCCGGGCCCGATGTGTTCGAGGTCAACGGGCCGTTGCTGGAACAGATCCAGGGTGGACAGGTCGAGGATCTGACGGCCGAGGTCGAGCCGGTGAAGGACGACTTCCACCAGGCGGCGCTGGCGCCGAAGATCTGGCAGGGGAAGGTGTGGGGCATTCCGCAGGTCGTTGACCTGCAGATGCTCTATTACCGCAAGAGTTTGCTGAGGGAGGCCGGGCTCGAACCGCCGCAGACACTGGACGAGTTGGTGGACGCGGCGGGGAAGCTGAGCACGAAGAACACCAAGGGGCTGTTCCTGGGGAACGACGGCGGGGCCGGGGTGCTGAGCGGGACCCCGTTGCACGCAGCCGGGCTCAGTCTGATCACTGACGACGGCAAGGTCGGGTTCGATGATCCGGCGGCGGCCCGTACCTTCGCCAAGATCCGGCAGTTGTACGCGGACAAGTCGTTGCTGCTGGGTGCGCCCACGGACTGGTCCGATCCGGCCGCCTTCATCCAGGGGCTGACCGCCATGCAGTGGTCGGGGCTGTGGGCGCTGCCGGGGATCAAGAAGGCGTTGGGGGACGACTTCGGGGTGTTGCCGTTCCCGAAGGACGGGGCCGGCGGGAAGCCTGCCGTGCTGGTTGGGGCATACGGTTCCGCGGTCAGTGCCCGCAGCAGGCGCAAGAAGGACGCAAAGGCTTTCGCCAAGTGGCTGTGGGTGGAGCGCAGTGACTTCCAGCAAGACTTTGCGCTGTCGTACGGGTTCCATATTCCGGCGCGGATCTCGCTGGCGAAGAAGGCCAAGCAGTTGCAGGAAGGGGCGGCCGCGGAGGCGGTGCGGTGTGCGACGGAGTACGGGCATGCCGAGCCGCTGCTGTGGACCAGCGCGGCCCGTACCGCCTATCAGGATGCGCTGAGCCGGATCATCAAGGACGGCGCGAACCCGGAGAGCGAGCTGAAGGCCGTGGTGCGCAAGGTCAGCGCCGAGCTGCAGCGGGTCAAGAAGAAGTCCGGGAGATGAGGGCACGGGTTCCGGGGAGCGCGGCACCCGGCTTCACCGCCCGGCTGCTCGGGCCGCAGCGGCGGAACCTCTGGTTCTGGGTCTTCGTCGGTCCGTTCGCGATCGGGCTGGGGCTGTTCACGTACGTACCGCTGGCGTGGAGCCTCTACCTCAGCTTCTTCGACGCGCACAACACCGTGACACCCAGGGGCAACGACTTCGTCGGGCTCGGCAATTACACGGCGATGGTGGGCGATGAGGCGTTCCTGAGCAGCCTGGGGACGTTCCTGCTGTTCACCGTCTTCATCGTGCCCACGACGTACGCGCTCTCGCTCACCCTCGCGCTGATGGTCAACCGGCTGCGCGTCGCCCAGGCGTTCTTCCGGTCGGTGTTCTTTCTGCCGACCGCGTGCTCGTATGTCGTCGCGGCGGTGATCTGGAAGCTGTCGATCTTCAACGGGGTGCGGTTCGGGCTGGCCAACACGGTGCTGGGGTGGTTCGGGACCGATCAGACCGCCTGGCTGTCCACCACCGACCCGCCCTGGTACTGGCTGGTCATCGTCACCGTACGGCTGTGGCTGCAGGCCGGTTTCTACATGATTCTGTTTCTTGCGGGGCTGCAAAGGATTTCACCGCAGCTGTACGAGGCGGCGGCGGTGGACGGGGCGCGGCCCGGCTGGCAGGTCTTTCGGCACATCACGTTTCCGCAGTTGCGGGCCACGTCCGTGGCCGTGGTGCTGCTGCTGGTGATCAATGCTTTTCAGGCGTTCGACGAGTTCTACAACCTGCTGAGCGATGCGCGCGGCTATCCGCCGTATGCGCGGCCGCCGTTGGTCTACCTCTACTACACGGCACTCGGGCGGGATCAGAACCTCGGGCTCGGCAGTGCGGGTGCGGTGATCCTGGCGCTGATCATCGCGCTGGCGACGGTCGTCCAGGCCCGGTGGTTCGGCCTCGGCCGGAAGGAGGACTGAGGGGAGTGAGCGGAATGAGGGGAGTGAGCGGAATGCGCGATGCGCACGACGGCCTTGTGCGGGTCGGGCGCGCCCTGCGATGGGTACTGCTCATCGCCCTCGCCCTGCTGTTTCTCGTCCCGTTCTATCTGCTGGTGCGGAACGGGCTGGCGACCGAGCGGGAGATCACCTCGCCCGAGTGGACGCTCCTTCCGCGCGAGCTCCAGTGGGCGAATCTGACCGAGGTGTTCCGCGATCCGAGCCTGCCCCTGGCGCGGGCGCTGCTCAACTCGACGCTGATCGCGGTGTCGACGACCGTCGGTACGGTGGTGCTCGCCTCGCTGGCCGGATACGGGCTGGCCCGCATCCCGTACCGGCACGCCCATGTCGTCTTCTACGCGATCCTGGGCACGCTGATGGTCCCGGCGGCCGTGACGTTCGTGCCGAGCTTTGTGCTGGTGTCGTCGCTCGGGTGGATCTCCACGCTGCGCGGACTGGTCATTCCGACCCTGTTCAGTGCATTCGCCTGCTTCATCTTCCGGCAGTACTTTCTGGGCTTTCCGAGGGAGTTGGAGGATGCGGCGCGGGTGGACGGGCTCGGGTACTGGCGGACGTACTGGCGGATCGTCGTGCCCAACGCGCGGCCGGTGTTCGCCGCGGTCGGGACGATCGTCTTCATCGGGGCCTGGAACGCGTTTCTCTGGCCGCTGGTGATCGGGCAGGACCAGGAAGCGTGGACGGTGCAGGTGGCGCTGTCCACGTTCACCACGGCGCAGAACCTGAATCTGCATGAGCTGTTCGTGGCCGCGGCCGTCTCGATTGCGCCGCTGGTGGTCGTCTTTCTGCTGCTCCAGCGGTACATCGTGGCGGGGGTGGAGCGCAGCGGCATCGATGACTGACGGGGGCCAGATCCGGAAACGGGCCCAAAAACGAGTTCGGCGCCCCGGGAGGCCGGGGCGCCGAAGTCTCACCGGCCGACGATCAGCGAACGGCCTTGGCGATGTCACCGACCTTGGTCTTGGCGTTGGTGTCGTTGTTCGTCTTCAGCTTGTCGGCGACCTTGTCCACCGAGCCGAGAAACGCCTTGACGTCGAGGTCACCGATCGGGTTCTTCAGGTCGCTCTTGCCGACCAGGTTGCTGTCCTGCAGCAGCGGCTTCTCGCCACCGCGCGGCTCGGGAGCCGCAAGCGCCGGGGACGCGGCCCCCAGAGCCAGCGCAACACCGGCAACACCCGCAGCAGCCTTGGCGATCTTCACGATCCATATCCCTTTCCAGCAGCTGCGCTCAACGGTGAGGCACGACCCTCGTACCTCCGGAGCGTCGCGTCCTTTGACGCTCGCCGCGCACTGCCACAGCCCTAACCACTGCGCTCATATCAAAGTTTCGGAGTGTTACCTCATCGGGCAACGTCCCGGCCGGTCCGCTTACTTCGCCGCCTTCCCGACCCGGCCGATCCCGTCATGAATGCCGCGGCGGCACCCGTCGCGGCGATGAGTGCGAGCGCCCACCAGAACGCGTACTGGGCGCCGGTGAGTGCCGCGTCGCCGGACATCGCCGTGCCGGAAGCGGTGCCGGAGCCGGCGCCGTGGAAGAAGACCGTGCCGAGCAGGGCGATGCCGAGGGTGCCGCCGAGTTGCTGGACGGCGTTGAGCAGGCCGGCGGCGGAGCCGGTTTCGTGCGGGCGGACGCGGTGCAGGGCCGTGGTGAAGTACGGGACGGCGAACAGCCCTTGCCCCAGACCGCAGACGGCAAGCGCAGCCGGCAGCAGCCAGGGGAAGGCGGTCGCCGGGCCGGTGGCGTAGACGGCGATGGCGGCGGCCGCACCGAGCAACAGGGCCGTCAGTCCGGCAAACATCACGCGCGAGCCGTAGCGCGGTACCAGGCGGCTGCCCGCGATCCAGGACGAGACCGCCATCGCGCCCGACCACGGCAGCAGCGTCAGCCCGGCGGGGAGGACGTCGATGCCCGGTCCGAGTTCCAGCTGGAGCACCACGACCAGGGTCAGGCCGTTGACGACCGCGAAGAAGAGCGTGGACGCGGCCAGTGCGGCAGAGAAGCCCCGGTTACGGAACAGGCCCGCCTCGACCAGCGCGCTTCGGCCGCGCCGGGAGCGGTGGCGCTGGTGGTGTCCGAACGCGACGAGGACGGCGAGACCGGCGACGAGGATGGCCCAGTTCGCCGTCGGCCACCCGGCCGTATCCGTCTCGTTCAGATCGCTCTGGATCAGAGGGAACACGGTCAGGCCGATGCCGAGGACCGCCAGCGCCGTGCCGGGGAGATCGAGGCGCGGCCGGTGCGCGGACCGGTCCTCGCGCAGCAGCGACGAGGCGAGGAGCACGCCGATGCCGAGGGGGATGTTGACCAGGAACACCGCCCGCCAGGAGGAGCCGAGTACATCGGCGTGTGTCAGCACCCCGCCGAGTACCGGGCCGCAGACGGCGGCCAGGCCCATGACCGGGCCGATGCTGCCCATCGCACGGGCGAGTTCGGCGCCGTCGAACATGCCGCGGATCATGCCGATGGTCTGCGGGATCACCAGGGCGGCCGCGGCGCCCTGGACGGCGCGCGCCGTGATCAGCATCCCGGCCGAGGGCGCCAGGGCGCAGGCCAGCGAGCCGAGTACGAATCCCACGACGCCGATCCGGAAGATCCGCTTGCGTCCGGCGATGTCGCCGAGGCGTCCGCCCGTGATCAGGAGCACTGCGAACGGCAGGGTGTAGGCGGCGCCGTACCACTGGATGTCGGACTCGGGTCCGCCGAGGTCGGCGCGGATCACGGGTGCGGCGACCGGGGTGATCGTGGTGTCGAGCAGGTTCATCGCCTCGGCGATCAGCAGCGTCGCCAGTGCGGCCCAGCGCCACCGGTAGGCCGTCACCGGCGGCTTCGCCGGCACCTCTGTCGTCATGGGCTCGTCCCTTCGTTACGTTCCGGGCCGGTCGTTCGAGCGGGCGGGCGGGCGGGCGGGCAGCCCGGCAGGCTGGCGGCGGGCCGGCGGGTTTGCAAGGAAGCAAGTGCCGCTGCCCGAACGGCCGATGTGGTCACGTCAGAGGGTGCGGGGATGCTCTGATGGCGTTCCATCGGTGGCGTAGGGTTCGCTGATTTCTTCCGATGGAGGCAGAGATACTGCGGATTTCTTCCACGCTTGCTTCCTGCCGTGCCTGAGCCGCCCCATGCTTGGGCCGCCCCATGCTTGAGTGGCCCCATGCTCGATGACCTGGACCGCGGCCTGGTGCACGCCTTGCACATCGACGGCCGGGCGCCCTTCAGCCGGATCGCCGCCGCGCTCGGCGTATCGGCCCAGACCGTGGCCCGGCGCTACCGGCGGCTGCGGGCCGAGGCCGGACTGCGGGTCGTCGGGCTACCCGAACCGCATCGCGCGGGCCGGGCCCAATGGCTGGTCCGGCTCACCGCCAGCCCGCGCGCCGCGCAGGACCTCGCCCAGGCCCTGGCCTGGCGGGACGACACCTCATGGGTCAAGCTCGCGTCCGGCGGCACCGAGATCGTCGCGATCGTCGATACGCCGAGCGGCGCCGACGGCGGCCACTCACTGGTACTGCACGACATCCCCCGGACCGCCGGCATCACAGCGGTCTCCTCCCATTACCTGCTCCACACCTACCTCGGCGGTCCCACCGCCTGGCGTGGGCGGGCCAGTGCCCTCACCCGTCAGCAGGAACGCCAACTCCAGCCGCCCGACAAGTCCGATGAGATCGACGGGGTCGACGGGGCCGATGACGCCGACGGGGCCGACGGGGCCGACGGGGCCGACGGGGCCGATGAGACGGACGCCTCCCGCATCCCGGTCGACCGGCAGCGTGTGGCCGCCACCGATCACGACCTGTTGCGCGCT
Source organism: Streptomyces sp. NPDC048483 (assembly GCF_040651455.1). Lineage (NCBI taxonomy): Bacteria > Bacillati > Actinomycetota > Actinomycetes > Kitasatosporales > Streptomycetaceae > Streptomyces > Streptomyces sp. NPDC048483. The sequence continues at coordinate 27,204 of NZ_JBEZJZ010000042.1, read as the reverse complement.
CTTGAGCTGGACGGCCGGGCCGGCCAGGCCGAACTCGCCGCCGCCACCGGCTGGTCGCCGGCCACCACCGCCCGCCGCCTGGCCGAACTCCGGTCCTCCGGTGCGGTCTTCTTCGATGTGGAGATCGACGACGCGCTGTTCGGCGCCACCACCCAAGCGCTGCTGTGGATGGCCGTCCCCCCGGCGCATCTTGAGTACGTGGCGACCGCCATGGCCGAGCACGACGAGCTCGCCTTCGTCTCCGCCACCACCGGCCCCACCAATCTGGTCGCCCAGGCCCTGTGCCCCGACCCGGCCGCGCTGCACCGCTACCTCACCCACCGCCTCGGCGCCCTCGAGGCGATCCGCTCCCTCGAGACGTCCCCCGTACTGCGCACCGTCAAGGCGGCGGGCCCGGTCCCGCACGGCGCGCCGGCTTCCCGTCGGCGCTCCCCCGGACGCCGTACCGGCCCCCGCGGCGGCTGACGGATGCGGTACGGTGCGTGGCATGAGCACGCACCCCATCTTCCGTGAGGCGGAGCCGCGCGACGGCGGCCCCCACGGCGAGTGCGCGCCCCGCGGCCTGAGCTTTCTGCGCCGCCGCGGCCGGGTCGGGTCTCCCCCGGCCGGCTGTATCTGTACGGCCTGAGCCGTCCGGCTGCCGCAGCGAAGTAACCGTCGAAGCGGCCCGCCAATGCAGCCCGTCAAAAGCCCATCGGCTCGCGTCGTAACCCACGCTCCCCTCCCCTCCCCTCCCCTCCCCTCAGTACGTCCCCCTCAGTACGCCTTCCCCGCTCCCTGCCTCCCCTTCCCCCTAGGAGGACCAGTTGACGACCCTCGCCACCCCCACCACCGACAGCCCCACCCCCGCCGTGCGCCCCCACCGCATCCCCGCCGACGGGCTGTACGAGGGGCACCGCATCCTGCGCCGTACCCCCGACGGCTGGGTGGACCGGCCGTACGAGCTCTTCGAGGTGGTGCCGCAGGCCGCCACCATCGGGGCCGAAATTCGCGGGCTCGACCTCTCCCGGCCGCTGTCCGAGCGGCTTCGTACAGAGCTGAACCGGGCGCTGCTGGAGTGGAAGGTGCTGTTCTTCCGCGGGCAACATCTGACCTCCGACGTACAGCGGGAATTCGCCCGTAATTGGGGAGAGTTGGAGAGCAATCCGTTGCTGGCGCGGGGCGATGCGAAGGAAGTGGTGCGGTTCGACAAGGCGGATGGTGCGGTTCCGACGTTCGAGAACGTATGGCACACGGATGTCACCTTCCGGGAGCGGCCGGCGATGGGCGCGGTGTTGCAGCTGCGCGAGGTACCGCCTGCGGGCGGGGACACGATGTGGGCCGATATGGCCGCCGCGTACGACAATTTGCCGGAGAAAATCCGGGCACGGATCAATGGGGCGCGGGCGGTGCACGACTATCTCCCGGGGTTCGCGCGCTTCTACTCCTCCGCTCAACTGGTTTCAGGGCGAGTTCCCGCCCGTCGAGCATCCGGTGGTGCGCCGGCACCCGGAGACCGGGCGGCGGATGCTGTTCGTCAACGCGTCGTTCACCACGCGGATCGTGGGGCTGGCGGAAGCGGAGAGCGACCGGCTGTTGCGGGTGTTGTTCCAGCAGGCGCAGGTGCCGGAGTTCCAGGTGCGGTGGCGGTGGCAGGCGGGGGACATCGCGTTCTGGGACAACCGGGCGACGCAGCACTACGCGGTGAACGACTACGGGACGCACCGCCGGGTCGCCGAGCGGGTCGCCATCGCCGGGGACCGTCCGCACTGAGCACACACGCGGCCGGTCGCCTCGGGCACGCGACCGGCCGTACGGAGTACGGAGCACCAGGCCCCCCTCACCCCCTACACCTCCGCCAACTGCGCCCCCCGCAGCAGCGCCGCCCCCAGCGGGGTGAGGGTGTGCAGGACGGCGTTGCCCTGGCGCAGGGTGACCAGGAGGCCGGCGTCGCGCAGGACGGTCGCGTGCTGGCTGGCGGAGGCCAGGGAGACATTGACGCGGCGGGCGAGTTCGCTGGTGGTGCAGCCGACGCCGATGCCCTGGAGGATCGCGGAGCGGGTCTGGCCGACGAGCCGGCCCAGGCAGCGTTCGGGTGGGGCGGACGGGGTGAGGCGGGGCGTCTGGTGCTCCACGGGATAGACCAGCACCGGGGTCAGTTCCGAGTTGTGGAAGGTGACCGGGGTGCGGCGACAGAAGTACGACGGCAGGAGCAGGAGGCCGCGCCCGTTCAGGTGGAGGTCGCGGTCCACCGGGTAGTCGGCCTCCAGGACGGGCGCCCGCCAGCGGAGCATCGGCGGGAGCGAGGCGAGCAGCCGGTCCGCGCCGCCGTCGAGGAGGGCCCGGCCGCGGGCGGCCCGGTCGGCCTCGATACGGCCCTGGACGCGGGGCCAGTACGGGGCGACCGCGGCCTCGTAATAGCGCTGGAGGACGCCGGCGAGGCGGCCGAGCGAGCGGGAGCTGCCCTCGGCCATGTCCCGGATCCAGGGCGGGAGCGGGCGGGTGGCGGTGGAGAGGCGGGAGATCTCGTCGTGCAGGCGGGGGGCGGGTGTCTCGCGCAGCGCGCAGAGCGCCTCGTCCATGCCCAGGAGGCCTTCGGCGGGCGTCAGGAAATCGGGGAAATAGCCGCGGGTGGGCACCAGCGGAGCCAGCAGACGCGTTTCGCCATTCAACCTTCCCCGCGTTTCCGATCGCCATCGTCCGAATGCGGAATCGTCGCGTCTGTCACGTAGTCGATGAAAGCTCAATACGGTCTCCCAGAGTGCATCCGGACGTGCGGCAATGCGCACCCGGGCCAGATCCAGGCCACTGAAATGGACGCGTAACACCGAACCCCCACCTTGCTTTCCTCGGTCGACCCCCCGGTACGCCCTGAGTATGCACGCCAACACGTGCGGTCACCATGCCCTTTTGGCCAGAGTTGAAAAGGGTCGCGCCGCCCCGCGGCCGACGGCAATGCTGTACTCAATTCAACGGCGGTGCGAACGGAACGGATTGCTCGATCCCGTGGGGGGTGATGGGCAAATGACCGGCCGCTCAGCGGTTCCGTTGAAGAGCCGCCTTCCCGCGCCGACCGGGGTGGCGGCAGCTCCCGAGGGGGGAGCCCGGAGAAAGAGCGAGGGCGGTACCTCCGCACAGGTACCGCCCTTGCCCCTCCTGCTGGGCCGGTTGGGACCATGGCGGGCATGACCCGCATGCTGACCCGAAGCGATCTGCAGGCCGTTCTCGATCCCGCGTCCTGTATGGCCGCGCTGCGCGCGGGCTTCCATGGCGCCGATTCCGTGCCGGTCGCCGGGCAGCGGGTACGCAGCGACCTGCCGTTCCCCGGTACGGCCACGGCCTTGATACCCGGTGTACTGCCGGGAGTCGAGGCGTACACGGTGAAGGTCAACGCCAAGTTCCCGGGCGCCCGGCCCGCCTTGCGCGGCGTGATCTGCCTGCACAGCGGCGCCGACGGGGAGCTCCTCGCGCTGCTGGATTCGGCCACCGTCACCGCCTGGCGGACCGGCCTGGCCGCCGCCCTGGGGACCGACGTCCTCGCCGCCGCGGACCCGGCGGGCGATGCGGTGCTCGGCGTGATCGGCGCGGGGGCGCAGGCCGAGCTCATGGTGCGCGGGCTGCGGGGGCTGCGGCGGTTCCGGGACCTGGTCGTGTACGACACCGATGCGGGCCGCGCCGTCGGCTTCGGCTCCCGGCACGGCGGGCGGCCGCTCGGCTCGGCGGCCGAGGTCGCGGCGGCCGCCGACATCGTGCTGCTGGCGACCTGGTCCCGTACCCCGCTGCTGCGCCTCGCGGACACCCGGCCCGGACAGCACTTCACCACCCTCGGGGCCGACGAACCGGGCAAGCAGGAACTCTCCGCCGACCTGCTCGAAGCCGCGCTCCTGGTGGTCGACGACCGTGAACTGGCCGCCACCATGGGCGCCCTGGCCGCCGCTGGGCTGCCCGCCACCGCCGCCGGCGCCACCCTCGGCGAGGTCCTGCGCGGCGACCACCCCGGCCGTACGGCGGCCGCGGCGCGAAGCGTCTATGCGCCCGTCGGACTCCCCTGGCAGGACCTCGCGCTCGCCTGGGCCGCGTACCGGCGGGCGGAGCGGCTGGGCATCGGAGCGACGATCGATCTGCTCGGGTGAGACGGGCGGGAGGCCCGGCCGGGGCAGGGGCCCGGCCGCTGTCCGGCCGGGAAAAGGGGCGAGGGCGGCACCTCCGCACAAGGTGCCGCCCTCGTTGGGGCGCCGGAGCCAGCAGCCGGGCGGCTGAGGGTCGAGTGCCGGACAGGGCCGGCTCCGGGTGGTCATCGGGGTGCCGCGGGGCGACCGCGGCACCCGTACGGGATCAGCGGCTGTCGCTGCCCTTGGACTCGGCGGCCGCGCGGCCCGACTCCAGCCGTGCGACCGGAATCCGGAACGGGGAGCAGGAGACGTAGTCCAGACCGACCTCGTGGAAGAAGTGGACCGACTCCGGGTCGCCGCCGTGCTCACCGCAGACGCCGAGCTTGAGGTCCGGGCGGGTGGCCCGGCCGGCCGCGGCGGCGTTGCGGACGAGCGAGCCCACGCCGTCCCTGTCGATGGTCTCGAACGGGCTGACGCCGAAGATGCCCTTCTCCAGGTACGCGGTGAAGAAGCTGGCCTCGACGTCGTCGCGGGAGAAGCCCCAGACCGTCTGCGTGAGGTCGTTCGTACCGAAGGAGAAGAAGTCGGCCGACTCGGCGATCTGACCGGCCGTCAGGGCGGCACGGGGCAGCTCGATCATGGTGCCGAGGGTGAGCGAGAGGCTGACGCCCCGCTCCGTCTCGACCGAGGCGATGACCTGCTCGGCCTCCTCGCGGACGATCTCCAGCTCCTGGACGGTGCCCACCAGCGGGATCATGATCTCGGCACGCGGGTCGCCGCCCGCCTTCTTGCGGTCGGCCGACGCCTCGGCGATCGCCCGTACCTGCATGGCGAACAGACCGGGGATGACCAGGCCGAGGCGGACGCCGCGCAGACCCAGCATCGGGTTCTGCTCGTGCAGCTTGTGCACGGCCTGGAGGAGGCGCAGATCATTCTCGTTGGCGTCCCTGCGGGCCTCGGCGAGCGCGACCCGGACCGACAGCTCGGTGATGTCGGGCAGGAACTCGTGCAGCGGCGGGTCCAGCAGCCGCACCGTCACCGGCAGCCCGTCCATCGCCTCGAACAGCTCGGTGAAGTCGGCCTGCTGGAGCGGCAGCAGCTCGGCGAGCGCGGCGTCCCGGTCGGCCTCGGTGTCGGCCAGGATGAGGCGCTCGACCATCTCGCGGCGCTCACCGAGGAACATGTGCTCGGTACGGCACAGGCCGATGCCCTGGGCGCCGAACCGGCGGGCACGCGCGGCATCCTCGGCGTTGTCGGCGTTGGACCGCACGGCCAGCCGGCGCACCGAGTCCGCGTACGTCATCAGGCGGTGCACGGACCGTACGAGCTCGTCGGTGCCCTCGGCGGCCGGGGCGACCTTGCCCTCGAAGTACTCGACGACCGGGGACGGCACGACCGGCACCTCGCCGGCGTAGACCTTGCCGGTGGAGCCGTCGATGGAGACGACGTCGCCCTCCTCGATGACGGTCCCTTCCTGGGTCGTCATCCGGCGGGTCTTGGTGTCGACCTCCAGCTCCTCGGCGCCGCAGACACAGGTCTTGCCCATGCCGCGGGCGACGACGGCGGCGTGCGAGGTCTTGCCGCCGCGGGAGGTCAGGATGCCCTCGGCGGCGATCATGCCGTTGAGGTCGTCCGGGTTGGTCTCGCGGCGGATCAGGATGACCTTCTCGCCGGAACGGGACCACTTGACCGCGGTGTACGAGTCGAAGACGGCCTTGCCGACCGCCGCGCCCGGGGAGGCGGCGATGCCGCGGCCGATCGTCGTGGACTTCGCGTCCAGGTCGAAGCGGGGGAACATCAGCTGCGCCAGCTGCGCGCCGTTGACCCGCTGGAGGGCCTCGGCCTCGTCGATCAGGCCCTGGTCGACCAGCTGCGTCGCGATGCGGAAGGCCGCACCCGCCGTCCGCTTGCCGACGCGGGTCTGCAGCATCCACAGCTTGCCGCGCTCAATGGTGAACTCGATGTCGCACAGGTCCTTGTAGTGCGTCTCGAGGGTTTCCATGATCTGCATCAGCTGGTCGTACGACGCCTTGTCGATCTCTTCGAGATCGGCGAGCGGCACGGTGTTGCGGATACCGGCGACGACGTCCTCACCCTGCGCGTTCTGCAGGTAGTCGCCGTAGACGCCCTGGTGGCCGCTGGCGGGGTCGCGGGTGAAGGCGACGCCGGTGCCGGAGTCGGGGCCGAGGTTGCCGAAGACCATGGAGCAGACGTTGACGGCCGTGCCGAGGTCGCCGGGGATGCGCTCCTGGCGGCGGTAGAGCTTGGCGCGGTCCGTGTTCCACGAGTCGAAGACCGCGCGGACGGCGAGGTCCATCTGCTCGCGCGGGTCCTGCGGGAAGTCGCGGCCGGTCTCCTTGGCGACGATGTCCTTGAAGTGCGCGACCAGGTTCTGGAGGTCGGCCCCGTCCAGGTCGACGTCGACGATGACACCCTTGGCGCGCTTGGCCTCCTCGAGGGCCTCCTCGAAGAGTTCGCCGTCCACGCCCAGCACGGTCTTGCCGAACATCTGGATGAGGCGGCGGTAGGAGTCCCAGGCGAACCGCTCGTCGCCGGCCTGCGTGGCAAGGCCGGAAACCGATGCATCGGAGAGGCCGATGTTGAGGACGGTGTCCATCATGCCGGGCATGGAGAACTTCGCACCGGAACGCACCGATACGAGCAGCGGGTCGTCGGCCTGGCCGAGCTTCTTGCCCATCTGCCGCTCAAGCGCGTCGAGGTGCTCGGAGACCTCGGCACGCAGTGCCGCAGGCTCACTGCCGCTCTCGAGGTAGACCTTGCAGGCCTCGGTGGTGATCGTGAAGCCGGGAGGGACGGGAAGTCCCAGGTTGGTCATCTCCGCGAGGTTGGCGCCCTTGCCACCGAGGAGGTCCTTGAGGTCCCGGTTGCCCTCGGTGAAGTCGTAGACGAACTTCACCGGCGCAGACGCGGACGCACTCTGGCTTACGTGGGGATCTTGTGTTTCCGGCACGAGACTGACTCCTCGCCGACGGGCTGCCCTGACGGCCAGGAACATACCCAGATCGAAGGCGTATGGGTACGTCCACTTGGTCGACATACGTGCGTAACCGGGTGTCAGCCAGCGGATCGAAAGTGATCCGGCCTTTTGACTTCACTTCACTACCTGAACGCATCATTCCGCTACGCAGTCGAGAGTGCGACTTTTCCTTACTCACCGCCACCGTTCACTTGATCAGTCGAACGCATGATGCGTGGCACCCAGTGCCATCATTGGAGAGGTGGAGCCGCATGCGAAACGCTCATGTGAGCGGACCCCCTATCAGGGGTGGCGAGAATCACGCGCTCATGTGTGACGTCGTTCCATCATTTGGACCCTCTTCCGTAAGATGATCAAGGAATGCGTCCACGTCGGTGCCGCCGCTATCCGGCCAGTCCTCCCGTCCCACGCGGCGCCCGGCATCGCTAACCGGCCATAGTTCAAGGCTGGCAGGAACCCCGCTCCGGCGCGCGGCTTCGTATACGAGGCGGAGCCTTGTTCACCCCTCAAACGCGCCGGCGCAGCAACGGCACCACCGCCAGCGCGCCGGCCAGCGCCCCGGCCGCGACGGGCAGCACGGTCGCGTAGAGGGCGTACCCCGACGAGGCCCGGTCGGCCGCGGCCAGGAACACGCTGCCGTATGCGGCGACGCCGACCACCTGGGCGATCTGCGGCACCGTCGTCAGCGCCCCGCTGGCATCGGAGGCATCGGCGGGGGCGATCTTCGACAGGGCGAGGGTCAGCAGCGGGCTGGTGGTGTAGCCCATGCCGAGGCCGACGACGAGCTGCAGAGCCGGGAGTGCGAGGCCGCCCTGGGCGCCCGTCCGCATGACGAGGCCGATGCCGAGGTAGCCGGCCGCGGCGAGCGTCCAGGCGGCGGCGATCATCGCCCCGTGCCGGCGGGCCGGCACCTTCTGCCATGTGAGGCTGCCGACGGCGACCCCGACGGCCAGCGGGGCGAAGGTCAGGCCGGCGCGGGTCGCCGACTCGCCGAGCCCGGACTGCAGATGCTGGGAGAAGGAGAAGAGGAAGCCCGCGTAGCCGGCCATGCCGAAGAACAGGGAGGCCGCGCCGCACACCAGGTCCCGCGACCGCAGCACCCGGCCGGGCACCAGCGGCGCCCCGCCCCGCCGCGCAACCGCCCGTTCGACCAGCACAAACACCCCGAACGCCGGGGCCGCGGCGGCCAGGCACAGCGTCGTCCACAGCGGCCAGTGCCGCTCATGGCCGAGGACCAGCGGTACGACCAGCAGGAGCAGCGCCGCCGTCAGCGTGACCACGCCGGGCAGGTCCAGGCCCTTGGGTGACGGGGCCACCTCGCGCGGCAGCAGTCGCGCCGCGGCGGCCAGCAGCGCCAGGCCGACCGGCACATTGATCAGGAAGACCGGTCGCCATCCGGTGCCGAACAGATCCGCGCTGACCAGCAGCCCGCCGGCCACCTGGCCGACCACGACAGCGAGCGCGATCACCGCCGCGTACAGGCTCAACGCCCGCGCCCTGGCGGCCCCTTGGAAGGACAGCTGAATCAGGCTGTAGATCTGCGGGATCATCAGCCCCGCGCCGATTCCCTGCACCACGCGGGCGGCGATCAGCAGGCCCGCACCGGGCGCGAGACCGCAGGCGAAGGAGGCCAGGGTGAAGGTGGCGAGGCCGGTGAGGAATATCGCCCGGTATCCGTTACGGGCGCCGAGCCGGGCACCCGTGATCAGCAGCGCGGCGTACGAAATCGTATAGCCGGAGACGATCAACTGCAGGGCGGCGCCGGTGGTGTGGAGATCGGTGCGCATCGCCGGGGTGGCGACATTGACGATCGTCGAGTCCAGCAGGGCCATGAATACTGCGCCGAGGACGACGAGGAGAATTCCGTTGTTGCCGCCGGTTTTGCCCTTGTGGTCGGCGGCCCTGTGCGGCCGTTGTCCGGTGGCTACGGGAATTCGGTCAGGTACGGGAATGGTGGCGTCGGTCGTTTCGCTCATAGCGGCGATCATGAGCGCGATGCCCATTCGGGTACCAGTATCCAACGATCCTGGTACCGGCGGTATCTGGCACCGCGTCCCGGCATCCCGCAAGATGGTCCGGTGCCGATCACCACGCCGCCCGCGACCCCCCGTTCCGCAGCCGCCGCGCCCTCCCGGCGCGGTGAACTCGCCGCGTTCCTGCGGCTGCGCCGGGAGCGCATCGCGCCGGAGGATGTGGGCCTGTCCGGCGGGCCGCGGCGCCGTACGCCGGGGCTGCGCCGCGAGGAGGTCGCGGAGCGCGCCGGGGTCGGGGTGGCCTGGTACACCTGGCTCGAGCAGGGGCGGGCCATCAATCCGAGCGTCCAGGTGCTCGACGCCATCGCCCGCGCGCTGCTGCTCGATCCGGCCGAACGTGACCACCTGCACCGGCTCGCCAACGTCCCCGGAGCCGCCCCGTCCCTGCCCGTTCCGCAGCCGCCACCGGGCGCGCTGCCGCCCGAGGCCCAGACGATTCTGGATGCGCTGAGTCCGCTGCCGGCGAGCATGGTGTGCGCCCGGTACAACGTGCTCGCATTCAATGACGCGTACGCCGCGCTCGATCCCCGTATGGTGGTCCGGCCGCCGTCGGAACGTAATGTGTTCTGGCGGCTTTTCACCGCGGACGAGGAATCCCAGCCGCTGGTGGACTGGGAGCGCGAGGTCTCTTTCATGGTCGGCCATTTGCGGGCCGAATTCGGGCGGCGGCTGGGCGATCCGCACTGGCGGGCGTACATCCGGAAACTCTCCGACGCCAGCCCGCTGTTCGCGGAAATGTGGGCCAGGCACGAGATCTCCGCACCGGCCACGCACCAGAAGACATTCCGCACGGTTTACGGCGACGAGGTCATCATTACCGCGTCCGGTTTCACGACCGCCGCCGCGACCGCCACCGTCCCCGGCACCAAGATGTGGATCTACACGCCGGCGGACGAGGATGCGGCCCGGACGATCGGTGAACTCCTTTGCCGCTACCGGGAGATCGGGGCCGCGGGGATGGTGGCCGCGGCGGCAGCGTCCGGGACACGGCGCTGACGCCGAAGACGGTGGTGCCGTAGCGGCCGCGGAGCCTGATGGCGCCCGCGGCGCCACCGGACCTCCGGCTCTCAGCTCTTCGCCCGCCGCCCGCTGCGCCGTGGGCGCGGGTCCTGGCCGTTCAGCAGCTCCAGCCGGCGGCCCTCGCCGTGCATCTCGACCTGCGCCACGATGCGGTGCAGCAGATCCGCCAGGCTCAGCACCTCGTCGTCGTCCAGGGGGCCGGTGACAAAGGATTCCTCGGCGTTGAACTGCGGGAAGACGTCCCGCATCAGCGTCTCGCCCTCGGGCGTGAGCGCGAGCAGCGCCAGCCGGCCGTCCGTCGGGTGGGTGCTGCGCTCGATCAGGCCGCGGCTCTGGAGCGTCCGGGCGACGCCGGTGAGCGTGCCCTTGGAGATGCCGGCTTCCTCGGCCACCCGGCGGGTCTCCATCCGCCCCCAGATCCACACCACCCACAGCACGACGAAGGAGGTCCAGGTCAGCTCGACGCCGCGCAGAACGGAGTTCTCGAAGTGCTGCCGCACGGCGGCCGCGGCGCGGTAGATGGCCGCGACCGCCGCCATCTGCTCATGCTGGACGGGTGTGTCGCCGAGCTTGGCCTGGACCGCCTTCTCCGTGTCCCCGATGGAACGGTGACCGCTGACCACGGCATCTCCCTCGATCGCGCCCGGTCCCTTGGCGGGACCCGTACGGGCACCATCGATACCGCGGCCGAGGCCCCGGGGGCCGGATCCCCCGCCCGAAGTCACCCGGCGGATGTCACCTCGGCCTACGTCACCCGGCCGAGGTGATCCGCCCTGCCGTTAACCGCCCGACGCCATGCTGCCGACGTCACCCGCCCGACGTGTCCAGCTCCGCGTCCTCGCTGACGCCCGCGCAGTCGTACGGATCCTTGAGCCAGCCGTCCGGCAGCACCACCCGGTTGTTGCCGGAGGTACGGCCGCGGGGGCCGTCGGCGCCCTGCGGCCACGGCTGGTCGAGGTCCAGCTCGCCGAGGCCGTCCTCCAGTTCGGCGAGCGAACCCGTCATGGCAAGCCGCTTGCGCATCTCGGAGCCGACCGCAAAACCTTTCAGGTACCAGGCGACGTGCTTGCGGAAGTCGATGACGCCGCGCGTCTCGTCGCCGATCCACTCGCCCAGGAGCGCGGCGTGCCGCAGCATGACGTCGGCGACCTCGCGCAGGCCGGGCGCCTTGGGCGCGCCGGTGCCCTCGAAGGCGGCCACCAGATCGCCGAAGAGCCAGGGGCGGCCCAGGCAGCCGCGGCCGACGACCACGCCGTCGCAGCCGGTCTCGCGCATCATCCGTACGGCGTCGTCCGCCGACCAGATGTCGCCGTTGCCGAGCACCGGGATCTCGGGGACATGCTCCTTGAGGCGGGCGATGGCGTCCCAGTCGGCGGTGCCGCCGTAGTGCTGGGCGGCGGTGCGGCCGTGCAGGGCGATCGCGGTCACACCCTCCTCGACGGCGATCCGGCCGGCGTCGAGGAAGGTGATGTGGTCGTCGTCGATGCCCTTGCGCATCTTCATGGTGACGGGCAGGTCGCCGGCGCCGGTGACCGCCTCGCGCAGGATGGCGCGCAGCAGATTCCGCTTGTACGGGAGCGCGGAGCCGCCGCCCTTGCGGGTGACCTTGGGGACCGGGCAGCCGAAGTTCAGGTCGATGTGGTCGGCGAGGTCCTCTTCCGCGATCATGCGGACGGCCTTGCCGACGGTGGCCGGGTCGACGCCGTACAGCTGGATCGAGCGCGGCTTCTCGGTCGCGTCGAAGTGGATCAGCTGCATGGTCTTCTCGTTGCGCTCGACGAGCGCCCGGGTCGTGATCATCTCGCTGACGAACAGGCCCTTGCCCCCGGAGAACTCCCGGCACAGGGTCCGGAACGGGGCATTGGTGATCCCTGCCATGGGCGCGAGCACCACGGGGGGCTGCACCGTATGCGGGCCGATCTGCAGCGAAGTCATGGTGCCCATTGTCCCGCACGGCGCGAGTGGCCCTGCAAGGGCCGGAGGTCCCGGATCGATGTAGCGTTCAAGCATGCCCGAGCTCAGCCGCCGCCGACGTCTCCTGGTGCTGGCGATCTGCTGTATGAGCCTGCTGATCGTCAGCCTCGACAACACCGTCCTCAATGTCGCCCTGCCGTCCGTGCAGCACGAGCTGGGCGCCTCGGTGTCCGGCATGCAGTGGACGATCGACGCGTACACGCTGGTCCTGGCGTCGCTGCTGATGCTGGCCGGGTCGACCGCGGACCGGCTCGGGCGGCGGCGGATCTTCGTGGTCGGGCTGGTGGTGTTCTCGATCGGCTCGCTGCTGTGCAGCCTCGCCCCCGGCCTGGAGTGGCTGGTGGTGTTCCGGATGGTGCAGGCGGTGGGCGGCTCGATGCTCAACCCCGTCGCCATGTCGATCATCACCAACACCTTCACCGAGCCGCGCGAGCGGGCGCGCGCCATCGGGGTGTGGGGCGGCGTCGTCGGCATCAGCATGGCGGCCGGTCCGGTGATCGGCGGGCTGCTGGTGCAGAGCGTCGGCTGGCGCTCCATCTTCTGGATCAACGTCCCGATCGGCGCGCTCGCGCTCTTCCTGACCCTGCGCTACGTCCCCGAGTCCCGCGCCCCCAGGCCGCGCCGCGTCGACCCGGTGGGCCAGCTGCTGGTGATCGCGCTGCTCGGCTCGCTGACGTACGCGATCATCGAGGCCCCGGAGGCGGGCTGGGCATCGCCGGAGATCCTGGCGTTCGTGCTGGTGGCGCTGGCCTCTCTGGCGGCACTGGTCCGCTACGAGCGCCGGCGCCGCGAGCCCCTTGTCGACCTGCGGTTCTTCCACAGTGCGCCGTTCAGCGGGGCCACAGCCATAGCGGTCTGCGCCTTTGCCTCGCTCGGCGGCTTCCTCTTCATGAACACGCTCTATCTGCAGAACGTGCGCGGGCTGTCCGCCCTGAACGCCGGGCTGTACATGCTCCCGATGGCCGGGATGACGGGGCTCTGCGCGCTGCTGTCGGGGCGGCTGGTCGGCAGCCGCGGGCCCCGGCTGCCACTGCTGCTCGCGGGGATGTTCATGGGGGCGAGCGGGCTGCTCTTCGCGGTGTTCGACGCGCAGGCGACGACGGCGCTGCTGTTCACCGGCTATGTGCTGTTCGGCATCGGCTTCGGCCTGGTCAACGCGCCGATCACCAACACCGCGGTGTCCGGGATGCCGCGCACCCAGGCCGGGGTGGCGGCCGCGGTCGCCTCGACCAGCCGCCAGGTGGGTCAGTCGCTCGGCGTCGCGGTGATCGGCGCCGTACTGGCGAGCGGGGCCTGGGCCGGCGCCACCGGGAGCGAGTTCCTCGCGGCGGGGCGTCCGGCCTGGTGGATCATCGCCGGGTGCGGTGCGGCGATCCTGCTGCTGGGTGCCCTGACCACCGGACGGTGGGCGCTGGGCACCGCGCGGCACACGGCGGAGCTGTTCGAGGAGGAGCGGCAGGGCGGGCACGCGACGGCGAGTACGGGTTCCTAGGCCCTGTCGGCACACTCCCGCCGTTCGCCGGGAGGGCGGGCCCCTAGCCCCCGACGCGCGTCAGCTTCTCCAGCTGTTCGAGGCGCTCTTGGGACGTTTCGTCGACCGGGGCGTAGGTCAGCACCTTGGGTCCGGGGCTGGGCCCCGTCCACAGGCTGCTGGAGGAGAGCTGCAGGATTCCCACCTGGGGATGCCGGATGACCTTCACGGCGCTCACCGGGCGGACGACCTCATGCTCTGCCCACATCTCGCGGAACTCGGCCGACGCCTCCGTCAGCCGCGCGACCAGCGCCTTCCAGGCCGGCTCGGCGACATGCTCGGCCATCGCCGCCCGGAACTTGGCGGCCATCACCCGCTTGGAGGCCTCCAGATCGACCGTTCTCGCCCGCCACTCGGCGTTCGTGAACGCCAGCCACATGCAGTTGCGGTCCTCTTCGGGCAGCGCGTCGAAGTCGCACATCAGCTGCCCGTAGGTGCTGTTGTAGGCGAGGACGTCGAACCGGCTGTTCTGGACGACCGCCGGGAACGGCGCGAGCTGGTCCAGGACCTGCCGCAGCGCCTTCGGCACGCCCGTGAACTCGGTGCCGGGCAGCGGGTCGACCGCCCCGGCCAGCGCGAAGAGATGGCTGCGCTCGGCACGGTCCAGCAGCAGCGCGCGGGCCACCGCGTCCAGGACCTGTGGCGAGACATGGATGTCCCGGGCCTGTTCGAGCCAGGTGTACCAGGTGACGCCGACCGCCCCGAGGTGGGCGACCTCCTCGCGGCGCAGTCCGGGGGTGCGGCGGCGGGCGCCCCGCGGCAGGCCGACCTGTTCCGGGGTGATCCGCTCGCGTCGGCTGCGCAGGAAGGCGGCCAGCTCGGCCCGGCGGGCGCCGTCGTCACGGGGAGCGGCGCCGTACGGCGGGGCTTCCGCGGCAACGGGGCGGGTGGCAGCCTGTATTGGGGCGGCATCGGCGGTCATGCTTCCAGAGTGCCGCAGGCACCAGCCGGTTGCCAGGTAGCGCGGGTACCAGGATAAGCACACTCTGGTACCCGTCTGAGCGAACCGCGATCGTCGACATCGTGAGCGATACCCCAGTTCAGACCACCCTCCGCACAGCGCCGCCCACGCCTACCCGGCACGGGTCGGCGGCCGCCCCGTTACTGACCCCGACGGGCCTGCTGACCGTCCTTTTGGGCGCCGCCCTCCCGATGATCGACTTCTTTATCGTCAATGTCGCGCTGCCGACCATCGACCATGATCTGCACGCGGGCGCCGCGATGCTGGAGATGGTGGTGGCGGGCTATGGCGTCGCCTACGCCATGCTGCTCGTCCTCGGCGGCCGGCTCGGAGACATGGTCGGCCGCCGCCGGCTGTTCCTGTGGGGCCTGGCCGCCTTCGGGCTGACCTCGCTCGCCTGCGGGCTGGCCCCGGACGCCTGGACGCTGGTGGCCGCCCGGGTGGCCCAGGGCGCCGCATCCGCGCTGCTGCTGCCGCAGGTGCTCGCCACCATCCAGGCCACGACCGCCGGCGCGCGGCGCGCCAAGGCGGTCAGCCTGTACGGCGGCACGGCGGGCGTCTCCAGCGCCCTCGGCCAGGTGCTCGGCGGACTGCTGGTCTCGGCCGACTTGGCGGGCACCGGCTGGCGTGCGGTGTTCCTGGTGAACGTGCCGGTCGCCGCGGCGGCCTGGCTGCTGGCCGTCCGTACGGTCCCCGAGACCCGGTCCCCGCACCCGTCCCGGGTGGACGGCCCCGGTACCGCGCTGCTCGCCGTCACCCTGATCACCCTGTTGCTGCCGCTGACCGAGGGCCGCGCGGCCGGCTGGCCCCTGTGGTCCTGGCTCCTCCTGGCCGTCTTCCCCTTCGCCGCCACCGCGTTCGTCCTCGTCGAGCGCCGCGCCGAACGCGTCGGCCGTGCGCCGCTCGTCCCGCCGTCCCTGCTGCGCATCCCGTCGGTGAACAGCGGCCTCTCCATGATCATCCCGTTCTCGATCGGCTTCGGCGGCTTCATGTTCGTGGTGGCCGTCGCCCTCCAGAGCGGACTGCGGTACGGCCCGTTCACGGCCGGCCTGTCCCTGGTGCCGCTGTGCGCCGCCTACTTCCTCGCCTCGCTGGCGGGGCCGCGGCTGGTGCAGCGCTTCGGGCGGCGGGTGGTGATCACCGGCTCGCTGATCCAGGGCGCCGGGCTCCTCGCCCTGGCGCTGACCGTGTACGCGGGCTGGCCCGACATCTCGGTGGCCGGTCTGGCGCCGAGCTTGACGGTCCTGGGCGTGGGCCAGGGCATGGTCCTGCCGATATTGCTGCGCATCGTGCTGAGCGAGCTGCCGGCGGCCCAGGCCGGGGTGGGCGGCGGGGTCATGGTCACCACCCAGCAGTCGGGTCTCGCCCTCGGCGTGGCCACCCTCGGCACGCTCTTCCTCGCGTTGCTGCCGTCGGTCGGCATCCGCGATGCGCTGCTCGCCGCCCTGCTGACCCAGCTGGCGATCGTCGCGGGCACCACCGCCCTGGCGCTGCGCCTGCCGCGCGAAGTGCGCTGACCTGCGGGAACACGGTGGGCGGGCGGGGCAACCCGCAGCCCACTCACACATGACGACTGACAGATATTGAAATCTGTCAGTCGTCATGCCATAGTCGACTCACGGCGACAACTGAACCGCCGTCGCCCGCCCCCTCCCCCCTCAGGAGCACACCGTGCAGACCCGCACTCTTGGCACCAGCGGCCCCCGGACCTCCGCCCTCGGCCTCGGCTGCATGGGCATGTCGGCCCTCTACGGCGATGCCGACCGCGCCGAATCCCTCGCCACGATCCACGCCGCCCTCGAAGCGGGCGTCACCCTGCTCGACACCGGCGACTTCTACGGCATGGGGCACAACGAACTCCTCATCAACGAAGCCCTGCGGACGGCCCCCGCCGCCGCCCGTGAAAAGGCCCTGACCAGCGTCAAGTTCGGCGCGCTGCGCACCGTCGAAGGCGGCTTCACCGGCTACGACGGCCGGCCGAACGCGGTGAAGAACTTCGCCGCGTACTCCCTCCAGCGCCTGGGCCGCGACCACATCGACATCTACCGCATCGCCCGGATCGACCCGGACGTCCCGGTCGAGGAGACCATCGGCGCCATCGCCGAACTGGTCGAGGCCGGCCATGTCCGCCACATCGGCCTCTCCGAGGTGGGCGCCGAGACCCTGCGCCGGGCCGCCGCCGTCGCCCCGATCTCCGACCTCCAGATCGAGTACTCCCTCATCTCCCGCGGCATCGAGGACGACATCCTGCCCACCGCCCGCGAGCTGGGCATCGGCATCACGGCGTACGGCGTCCTCTCCCGCGGCCTGATCAGCGGCCACTTCGCCCGCGACCGGAAGCTCGCCGCCAACGACTTCCGCGGTATGAGCCCGCGCTTCCAGGGCGAGAACCTCTCCCGCAACCTCGACCTGGTGGACGCGCTCCGCAAGATCGCCGAGCAGAAGGGCGTCTCGGTGGCGCAGACCGCGATCGCCTGGGTGCTCTCCCGCGGCGAGGACATCGTCCCGCTGGTCGGCGCCCGCCGCCGCGACCGGCTGACCGAGGCCCTCGGCGCCCTGGACATCACCCTGGAGGCCGACGACCTGGCCGCGATCGAGAGCGCGATCCCGGCAGGGGCCGCCGCGGGCGAGCGCTACCCGGCCGAGCAGATGGGCCACCTGGACAGCGAGCGGTGACCGCCGAGGACGACGGGCGGGCCCGCCAGGTACGGTCCGTAGTACCTGGCGCCGCGCCCGCCCGGCATGCTCACCCACCTGGTGTGCCCGCCCACCGCGTGCCCGCACCGGCCAGGTGCCCCGCCCGTCGTCCCGTCCGCTCCCCTCCGAAAGGCCGACTCGTCCCATGGCCCCCGAGACACTGACCCCCGAGCGCATCCTCGAAGCCACCGAGGAGGTACTGCGCCGCTACGGCCCGGCCAAGGCCACGGTCGTGGACGTCGCGCGCGCCCTGGGGGTGAGCCACGGCAGCGTCTACCGCCACTTCCGCACCAAGGCGGCGCTGCGGGAGGCGGTCACGGAGCGCTGGCTGGACCGTACGAGCCAGGAACTGTCGGCCATCGTCACGGACGAGGGCCCGGCCGACGACCGCCTGCGCCGCTGGCTCGCCGCCCTCTTCGAGGCCAAACGGCACAAGGCCGGCGACGACCCCGAACTCTTCGCCACATACATGGCCTTGATCGGCGAGAGCGGCGGCGTCGTAGACCGCCACGTCACCGACCTCGAGTCCCAGCTCACGAGCATCATCGAA
Source organism: Streptomyces sp. NPDC048483 (assembly GCF_040651455.1). Taxonomy (NCBI): domain Bacteria; kingdom Bacillati; phylum Actinomycetota; class Actinomycetes; order Kitasatosporales; family Streptomycetaceae; genus Streptomyces; species Streptomyces sp. NPDC048483. The sequence goes on along the minus strand of NZ_JBEZJZ010000042.1, from coordinate 9,349 downwards.
GCCGGCGTCTCCCAGGGCGCGTTCCACACCCCCTCCCCCGCCACCACCGCCCGCGCCGTCTTCTCCGCCACCGGCCGCTTCCACGACCCCTGCTACGCCCCCGAGTGGTCCCGCCCGGAGATCGCGGACGACTTCGAGGCCGTACGGGAGCTGATCCTGCGGGGGTTGCAGGCGTAGCAGCCGCCGATATTCCATGGCCGCCACCTCGGCCGGCCCCTACCATCCGCCAGGTGAGCGAAAACGCGACGGAAGAGACGGCGGCGGAACGGGACCGGGAGCCGTGCATACGGGGACGGAAGATCCGCTTCGCCCCGCTCGACGTCGGCGATGCCGCGCTGCTGCAGTCGTGGCGGTCCGACCCGACGGCCGCCCATGAGATCGGGTTCTGGCCGCGTCCCCTGTCCTGGCTCCGCGAGCGCATCGAGCGCGACGTCGACTCTCACGACCGCGACGACTTCATCATCCTGCTCCCCGACGGCACACCCATCGGCCACACCGCCCTCATCGACCAGGACCTCGTCGACGGCACGGCGGAGGTCTGTCTGCTGCTCGCCCCGCAGCACCGGCACCAGGGCCACGGCACGGACGCCCTCGACGCACTGACCGATTTTTCCTTCGGCGAACTCTCCCTGCACCGCCTCGAAGCGGTCACCCACACCGACAACGCGGCCGCGCTCACCGTCCTCGCCAGGTCGGGCTTCGTCCAGGAAGGCGTGCGCCGGTCGGCATGCCTGCATCGCGGGCGCCGCAAGGACCTCGCGGTGCTGTCCCTGCTCCGGCCCGAGTGGGAGGGGCTGGCGCGGCCCCGGTCGTGGGATCTGTGACGGGGCCGCGGCCGGTCAGATCTCGAAGTCCGCGTATCCGTACTCGGCAGGCGCGTCTTGATGGAGAACCACGTGGTCGCCGTCCTGCGCGACCCTGCCCTGCAAGGGCGGAACCTCGATGCGGTTCCAGTCGACCGTGACCTTGACGGTATCGCCGAGATCCCCCATGAACATCCGGCCCGACAGGCTCCCCTCTTCGGCCCCTTCCTCCTCGTCCGTCCCGAAGTCATGGCCGACCGGCTTGCCCGGACCGGTGAACGTGATCTGCGGACAGCCCTCTATCGCGATCGTGATGAACGGATGAAGGTCTATCGACCGGGTCCGCTCGCCGTCCTGATACACATCCAGCGTCAGGTCGGCGCCATACCAGCACAACAGATACAGATTGATCTCCGCGGCGAGTTCCGAGGCCAGATCCGCCTTCACCTCGTCAAGGCTCCCGCGCACATAATGGGCGTCCTTGCGAGCGCCGCCCGGAGCCACGCCGAACGCCAGGTCATAGAAGCTCAGTTGAGACATGGCAAAAACCTAGCCGCTGCGCGCAGCGGGTGCGGCCGGGGCTCACGGCCCGGTCCCCACGGCCCGTGGTCCGGCAGGGGGCAGTCCGTGCCGGCCTCCGGCCCTCGGGAACTGTCAGTGCGGGCGGCTAGCGTGCGAGGAGTGCGTTTCGTACGTCCCAACCGCCGCAAGGAGCAACCATGTCCCAGCCCGTCCCGCTCGCCTTCGTCGCCGCCGGCGGGCCCGTGCACAAACCCCTCACAAAGATCGGCGGACAGCCGGTGTGGCAGGAGGAGCCGCAGTGGCCGCTCTCGCGGGAGACCGGCGAACCCATGCAGTTCCTGGGGCAGTTCGCACTCGACGACGGCCGCTTGGGCTATCTGTTCATGAGCGGTGGCGACGACTGGGTCGACGGAACCTGGGAGCCCGAGGGCGGCGAGAACGCCCTGGTGATCCAGCCGGGCGGCCGCATACCGGACTTCCTCACCGTGCGGGCGCAGGCCGAGGGCCCGACGGCCGGACCGGACCATCTGCCAAGCAGCGGCGAGGCGGCTGCGGAGCGGGACCCGTGGCAGTTCCTCGGCGGCCCCGGCATCGAGCCCCACTGGCTGCAGGGCGAGGAGGAGCCGGGCGAGGGCTGGCGACTGGTGGTCCAACTGACCGACGGGGAGCCGTTTTTCGTCAACTTCGGCGATGCCGGCGTGGGCTATGCCTTCGTATCGCCGGACGGCAAGGAGGGCCGCTTCCTCTGGCAGTGCGCCTGAGGAAGCGGCCCCGAGCGACCCAGGCCCTGCGGCTCCCGGGCCGCGGAGCGCGAAAAGATCAACAACGGGATCGGACCGGATCGACAGGCAGGAGAGAAGCCACGTGCCCGCATCGAGAGCCCCCCTCACCCGGGACAGCTTCCGGGTGAAGATCGCCGTGCAGCGGGTGCGGCTGGGAGGTAGGGACTACCGGGTGATCCGGCCGGCCGGGCCCCTGAAGAACGGGGCGCTGTACCGACAGGACGACTCGTACGACATGTACGTGGACCGGACGGACGGCCGGCGTATCGGCACCCTCTTTCTGCTCGCGGCGCGGTCGCCACGGTCTCTGGTCTATCTGCCGATGCGGAACACCGCGACCTCGCCCGGGGCCGACTGCGGGGACGAGCGGCCGCTCGACCTGGTACTGGCCCACCCGGAGGTGCAGCTCCGCCCGTCCCGCTGGAAGCAGCTGCGGACCCGCATCAACGCCGGGAACGCGCCCCGCGAGCTGCGTACCGCCCGCGTGCCGGAGCGAGACCTGCCCGACCTCGACGCCGCGTTCGTGTTTCCGGACGACCCGAAGGAGGCGGACGCCCTCTCGCCCCGTCGGCACGTCTACGCCGACACGCTGATATTGACGGGCCACGCGGTGGCGTTCCGCGACGGGGCCAAGGAGATCTTCGCCGTCACCAGGGACGGGCCGCCCGAAGCCGCGACGAAGCTCTACATCCCCGGACCCGGCTGCAACTACCACGTCTGCCGCTGCGTGTTCGACTGGGATACCCCGGACGGACGCGGCTGGGAGCCGCTCCACGCGCAGTTCACGCCGGCATGGGCAAGATGACCGGTCCGCGCGCCCGCCCCCTGCCCGCTATCCCGCAACCCCCAGGAACCGCAGCACCGCCAGCACCCGCCGGTGATCCGCATCCGCCTTCGGCAGATCCAGCTTCGCCAGGATGTTGTTGATGTGCTTGGCCACCGCGCTCTCGCTCACCACCAACTGGGCCGCGATACCCGCATTCGACCGGCCCTCGGCCATCAGGGCCAGGACCTCACGCTCGCGGCCCGTGAGGCGTTCGACGGGGTCGCTGGAGCGCCGTACCAGCAGCTGAGCGACGACCTGCGGGTCCAGGGCCGTACCGCCCGCCGCCACCCGCCGCAGCGCCTCGATGAACTCCTCCACATCGGCGACCCGTTGCTTGAGGAGATAGCCCACACCGCTGGTGTTCGTCGCCAGCAGATCGGCGGCGTAGCGCTCCTCGACGTACTGGGAGAGCAGCAGCACCGAGGTGCCGGGCCACTGCTGCCGGATCGACAGGGCGGCCCGTACCCCCTCGTCCGTGAAGCCCGGCGGCATCCGGACGTCGACCACCGCGATGTCCGGCCGGTGCTCCGCGACCGCCGCCAGCAGCCCCTGCGCCTCCCCCGCCTCGGCCACCACCTCGAACCCGGCCATTTCCAGCACCTTGACCAGCCCGATCCGCAGCAGGACGGAGTCCTCGGCAATCACGGCACGCCGCACGGCGGTCCCCACCCCAGGGCTTACATCGGGCACGGCAGCTCCACGCTCATCATGGTCGGGCCCCCCACAGGGCTGCTCATCCGGAATGTTCCGTCCACCGACCGCACCCGCTGCGCGAGCCCCTTGAGACCGGTTCCGTTGGACGGATCGGCGCCGCCCACACCGTTGTCGGCGATCACCACCCGCAGTATCTCGCCGAGCCGGGTGACCGTCACATCGGCCCGGGTCGCCTCCCGCGCATGCTTGGCGATATTGGTCAGCGCCTCGGAGACGACGAAGTACGCCACCGCCTCCACAGCCGGTGAGGTGCGCTGCGGGAGGTCCACCGGCATGTCGACGCGCAGGCGTACGGGCAGCGGGGCGCGGGCGGCGAGGCCCGACAGCGCGGCGTCCAGGCCGAGTTCGTCGAGGACGGCGGGGTGGAGGCCGCGGACGAGGTTGTTCAGCTCCTCGATCGCGTCCTTCGCCTCGCGGTGCGCCGCGTCGATGACCTCGCGTGCCTCCGGGGGCAGATCAGTGAGCGTGGCCTTGGCCAGCCCCAGGTTCAGGGCCAGGGATACCAGCCGCTGCTGCGCGCCGTCGTGGAGATCGCGCTCGATACGGCGCCGTTCGGCATCCGCCGCGTCCACGGCGCCCGCCCGGCTCTCGGTCAGGTCCTCGACCCGCCGGGCCAGCTCGTCGGAGCGGCTCACCCCGAGTACCGCCCGGCCCACCAGGATCTCCAGCCGTACGAGTCCGGCGGCCAGCGAGGGGACGGCGGCGAGGACGGCCAGCCCCAGGACGGTGAGATAGGCCCCCACGGTGGTGTAGCCGGGATGCGCCGTCCGCCACTCCACCGGCACCAGCGATACCCACACCAGGACCAGCGCGGCCGCCACCGCTGCCAGTGCCAGCGCCAGCAGCAGGAGTTCCAGCACCCCGAAGAGCGGCCCGATCAGCAGGTTGTAGCCGAACTGCTGCTTGGCCCGGGTGAATCGCAGCCGGGGCAGGTCCACGCCGCACAGCGCCCGGAACCGCCACCGCTGCGCCTCGGTGAGTCCATAGCCCGCGATGACCAGAAGGGCTGTCGGTGCGGGCAGGACGAGCGGGGCGGCGTCCGAGCTCCCGTCCAGGATCCCGGCCACCTGGGTCAGCGCCCAGAGGAACAGCGGAGGCGCGACGAGGTGCGGCAGCACCCCCGAGGCGATGAAGAGGAGGTCACGTCGCAGCCGTACGAGGGCGCGGCGCAGCCGGGGCGGGATGGTCATGATCCAACGGTATGCGGCGGCCGTATGACGCGGCCATGAAGCCAGGTTCCGGCCCGGGGGTGCAACTAGTGCCACCCCAAGTCGGACAGCGGTGTTACTGACTGCGGCCGGCGGAAACCGGAGTCTTGATCACGAGCCCGACAGCCGGGTCCGTGACACCGAAAGAGACCTCTCCGATGGCCCTTATTGCGCTCAATTCACCTGTCATCAAGGGTAGTTATGCCGCGCAGGAGAAGGTACGGCTCAGCCCCGCCCGCCGCCTGCAGGGCCGCATCCTCACCGGCGCCGGGCTCGCCCTCCTCCCCTGGCTCGGCTACCTTGCGGGCACCCTCCCGCCCGCCGAGGCGGCGGCCTGGGTGGCCCTGGACGCCCTGGAGGCCGCCTGCCTCCTGGCCGCCGGCACCCGTCTCCTCCGCGCGGACCCGCACCACCGCGCCCCGGCGGCCGCCGCGGCCGTCCTCCTCCTGGCCGACGCCTGCATCGACATGGCGACGGCCGCGCCCGGCGCCGAACTGGCCACCGCGATAGCCATGGCCGTCGGCGCGGAGCTGCCGCTGGCGGGGCTGTGCGCCCTGCTTGCCGCACGTCCGTCGAGGACCTCACGCGCCGCCAACTGACGCCCGGCGGGCGGGAGATCCCCCGGAACCGATTGTCAGTGGCGGGCGCTACCTTCGGGGCATGGAACCGATCGCGGACGCCGCGGCAGCCCATCGGACGGCCGGCGCAGACCTTCAGCTGTACCGGGAGACCGCCGCATGCGCGCGCGAGTCACCGGAAGAGCCGGCGGAGGCGGAGCGCGCAGAGGCGGCGATCCGGGCGTCGCGGTGCAGATCCTGGAGGCTGTCGAGCCGCCGCCGGGAGCACCTGGCCCAGAAACGCAGCGGCGCCGGCCGGGCCCGACATCACATCGGACCCGACCGGCGCCGTAAGGCAACCCGCCGGGAAGCAATCAGCCGGCAGAGCCTCAGCAGCCGAGCAGTCGGCCACCCAGGTACGACTGGATCTGGTCCAGGCTGACCCGCTCCTGCTTCATGGTGTCGCGCTCGCGCACCGTGACGGCGTTGTCGTCGAGGGTGTCGAAGTCGACGGTGACGCAGAACGGCGTGCCGATCTCGTCCTGGCGGCGGTAGCGGCGGCCGATGGCGCCCGCGTCGTCGAACTCGATGTTCCAGTTCTTGCGCAGGTCGGCGGCGAGCCCCTTGGCCTTCGGGGAGAGCTGCGGGTTGCGGGACAGCGGCAGGACCGCGACCTTGACCGGCGCCAGGCGCGGGTCGAGGCGCATGACCGTGCGCTTCTCCATCTTGCCCTTGGCGTTGGGGGCCTCGTCCTCGATGTACGCGTCGAGCATGAAGGCGAGCATCGCGCGGTTCACACCGGCCGCCGGCTCGATGACGTACGGAGTCCAGCGCTCGCCGGCCTCCTGGTCGAAGTAGGAGAGGTCCTGGCCCGAGGCCTTGGAGTGGGCGCCGAGGTCGAAGTCCGTCCGGTTGGCCACACCCTCCAGCTCGGAGAACTCGGTGCCGCCGAAGTTGAAGCGGTACTCGATGTCAGCGGTCCGCTTGGAGTAGTGGGACAGCTTCTCCTTCGGGTGCTCGTACCAGCGGATGTTGTCCTCGCTGATGCCGAGGTCGCGGTACCAGTCCCAGCGCTGCTGCATCCAGTACTCGTGCCACTCCTCGTCCTCACCCGGCTTGACGAAGAACTCCATCTCCATCTGCTCGAACTCACGGGTGCGGAAGATGAAGTTGCCCGGCGTGATCTCGTTACGGAACGACTTGCCCATCTGGGCGATACCGAACGGGGGCTTCTTGCGGGAGGTCTGCTGCACCTGCGCGAAGTTGGTGAAGATGCCCTGCGCGGTCTCGGGGCGCAGGTAGGCGATGGACGCGGTGTCCTGGGCCGGGCCGAGGTGGGTGGAGAGCATCTGCGAGAACTGCTTGGGCTCGGTGAAGCCGCCCTTGTTGCCACAGTGCGGGCAGTTGATGTCCGCGAGGCCGTTCTCGGGGAGCTTGCCGTGCTTGGCCTCGTACGCCTCCTCCAGGTGGTCGGCGCGGAAGCGCTTGTGGCAGGAGGTGCACTCGGTGAGCGGGTCGCTGAAGGTGGCGACGTGGCCGGACGCCTGCCACACCTCGGGAGCCAGGATCACGGAGGAGTCGATACCCACGACGTCTTCGCGCGCGGTGACCATGGCGCGCCACCACTGGCGCTTGATGTTCTCCTTGAGCTCCACACCGAGCGGACCGTAGTCCCAGGCGGCCTTCGAGCCGCCGTAGATCTCACTGCAGGGGTAGACGAAGCCACGGCGCTTGCTCAGGCTGACGATGGTATCGATCTTGTCGGCGGCCACGGTGCTCTCTTCATTACGACGACGAACAGCGAATGGCTCAGGGTACCGGCGGCCGTACCCCCCGGATCAAATCGGTTCCCCGGTCCGCTGTCGCCCCGCTCACACCCACCCTTCCCTGTATTGACAATCGTTTCCAGGTTTGTTGAAAATGAGTGTCATGAACGTACGCCGCCAGATATCGACCGCAGCCATGGCCGGGGCCTCGGTGCTCGCACTGCTGGCCCTCTCCGCCTGCTCCACAGCCGGTGACGGCCGCACCGCTGACGGCAAGCTGCAGGTCACGGCGTCCTTCTACCCCATGCAGTTCCTCGCCGAGCAGATCGGCGGCCAGCACGTCGAGGTGTCCAACCTCACCAAGGCCGGTGTCGAGCCGCACGACCTCGAGCTCACCGCGAAGCAGACCGGACAGCTCCAGGAGTCCGGCGCGATCGTCTACCTCAAGGGCCTGCAGCCCGCCGTCGACGCGGCGATCGAGCAGTCCGGCGCCAAGAACGTCGCCGACGCGGCCTCCCTCACCCGCCTCGAAGAACACGGCAACGAGGTCGACGGCCACCACCACACCACGGGCGGCAACCACACCGGCCACTCCGGCGAGGACGAAGAGGGTGGCAACGACCCGCACATCTGGCTCGACCCGGTGAAGTTCGCCGAGGTCGCCAAGGGTGTGGGCAAGACCCTCGCCAAGGCCGACCCGGGCCACAAGGCCGCCTACCAGAAGAACACCGACGCCCTGGTGAAGAAGCTGAACGGGCTCAACAAGGACTTCGAGGACGGCCTGAAGAACAAGGGCTCCGGCACCTTCATCACCACCCACGCGGCCTTCGGCTACCTCGCCGAGCGCTACGGCCTGACCGAGGAGGCCATCAGCGGCCTCGACCCGGAGGCGGGCGAGCCCCCCGCCCACCGCATCAGGGAACTGCACACCCTCGCCGCCAAGCACCACGTCTCCACGGTCTTCTCCGAGACGATCGCCAACCCGGCCGCGGCAAAGGTCCTGGCCGGCGATCTGCACCTGAAGACCGATGTCCTCGACCCGCTCGAGGGGATCACGGACACGTCCCGTGGCAAGGACTACTTCGGCGTGATGCGGGCCAACCTCGCCGCCCTCCAGAAGGCGCTCGGCAGCAAGTGACGGAGGTCACCATGAAGCAATCGCTCCAGTCGCCGGTCATCGATCTGCGTGCGGCCACCGCCTCGCTGGGCGCACGCCCGGTGCTGCGCGGCGTCGACCTGACGGTCCGCTCCGGCGAGGTCGTCGCCCTGCTCGGCGCCAACGGCTCCGGCAAGTCCACCGCCGTACGCTCCGTCATCGGACAGGTCCCCCTCACCGGCGGCGAGCTGTCGCTCTTCGGTACGCCGTTCCGCCGCTTCCGCGACTGGGCCCGCATCGGCTACGTCCCCCAGCGCACCACCGCCTCCAGCGGCGTCCCCGCCACCGTGCGCGAGGTCGTCACGGCCGGCCGGCTGGCCCGTACGAAGCTCGGCTTTGTGCGCAAGGCCGACCGGGCCGCCGTCCACCGCGCCCTGGAGCTGGTCGGCATGGCGGACCGCGCCAAGGACTCCGTCAACGCGCTCTCCGGCGGCCAGCACCAGCGGGTGCTGATAGCCCGCGCCCTGGCGGGCGAACCGGAACTGCTGATCATGGACGAGCCGATGGCCGGCGTGGACCTCGCCAGCCAGGAGGTGCTGGCGAGCGCGCTGCGCGAGCAGGTCGGCCGCGGCACCACGGTCCTGCTCGTCCTGCACGAGCTGGGCCCGCTGGAGCCGCTGATCGACCGTGCGGTGGTGCTGCGCGACGGCTGCGTCGTCCACGACGGCCCGCCGCCCGAGGCCGTCGGACAGCACGCGCTCCCCGGCCACGACCATGTCCACCCGCACGCCGACGCCGCCGCGGAACCGGTCCGTACGGGACTGCTGAGCTAGGGACCACTGACGTCATGGAAATCTTCGACTACGCCTTTATGCAGCGGGCGCTGCTCGCCGCCCTGATCGTCGGCGTCACCGCCCCCGCCATCGGCATCTACCTCGTCCAGCGCCGCCAGGCGCTGATGGGCGACGGCATCGGCCATGTCGCCCTCACCGGCGTCGGCCTCGGCTTCCTCCTCAACACCAGCCCGGTCTGGGTCGCCACCGCCGTCGCCGTCCTGGGCTCCGTCGTCATGGAG
>NZ_JBEZJZ010000041.1:0-62818 GCF_040651455.1 Streptomyces sp. NPDC048483 | reverse complement strand
CTGCTATCGGCTGACGGTTGAGCTGCCGGTGGGGGCGGCCGACGGTGACCTTGTTGGTGTGGGTGACGGGGTGGGTGGAGTGAGGGACGAGCGCCACGGCCGCCGCGCACAGGGCGAAGGCGGCCAGCGCCCCGGTCCGCGCGCCGGCGCCGGGTCCCACGGCCGTGGCCGTGTCGCCCTCCTGGCCCGGCCGGCGGGACGTACCGACGATGCCGACGGTGAACAGGCCCACGATCCCGACCGTCACCGCGAGAGTGACGCCGAAGACCTGGCCGAGAGCTGCCCAGTCGATGCTCATGTGTTCCGTGTTCCTTACGGGAGGACGGCCTGCGGGACCGCTAGCGGGTGGCGGCCGTAGCGGCCTTTTTACGCGGGGCGGGAGCGGTTGCCGCCGCGGGGGCGTCGGCCTCGGCGGACGGAGCCGGCGTGCCGTCGGTCTCCTCGGGCTCGGCCGCCTGGACCATCTGGCCCGCCGGGGGAGGGGAGACGGTCTGCAGCGCGGCGGTCACCACGCCGACCGGCTCCGCGGCCGGGCCGTCGTTGACATTGGTGTGGTCGATGGGCTTGCGCCGGGAGGCGGCCCAGATCGCGCCGCAGATACCGAGACCGAGGACGGCGACCGCCGCCACGCCCCAGCTGCCCTGCTTCGCCAGGAACGCGGCGCCCGCCGCGACCAGACCGGCCGCCGGCAGCGTCAGACCCCAGGCGAAGACCATCCGCCCGGCCGTCGACCAGCGCACCACGCCGCCCTTGCGGCCCAGGCCCGAACCCATCACGGAGCCGGAGCAGACCTGGGTGGTGGAGAGCGCGAAGCCGAGGTGCGAGGAGGCCAGGATGGTGGCCGCGGCGCCGGTCTGGGCGGCGAAGCCCTGCGGCGGCTGGATGTCGGTGATGCCCTTGCCCATCGTGCGGATGATGCGCCAGCCGCCCAGGTACGTGCCGAGCGCGATGGCCATGCCCGCGGAGGCGATGACCCACAGCGGCGGGTCGGCGTGCGGGGCGACGACCCCGCCGGTGATCAGCGCGAGCGTGATCACACCCATCGTCTTCTGCGCGTCGTTGGTGCCGTGGGCGAGGGAGACCAGGGCGGCCGAGGCGATCTGCCCGGCGCGGTAGCCCTTGGCGGTGTCCGCGGTGTCGCGACCGCGGGTCAGGCGGTAGGTGAGCCGGGTCGCGGCCATCGCGGCGAGACCCGCGACGATCGGTGCGGCCACGGCCGGGATGAGGACCTTCATCACCACGGCGCCGCCGTGCACGCCGCCGGTGCCCACGGACACCAGGGTCGCGCCGATCAGACCGCCGAAGAGGGCGTGGGAGGAACTGGAGGGGAGGCCCGCGAGCCAGGTCAGCAGGTTCCAGACGATCGCGCCGACCAGACCGGCGAAGATCACTTCAGGTCTGATGCCGGCGCTCTCGTCGATGATCCCTCCGGAGATGGTCTTCGCCACCTCCACGGACAGGAAGGCACCGACGAGGTTGAGAACTGCCGACATCGCCACCGCGGTCTTGGGTCGCAATGCCCCGGTGGAGATGGTGGTGGCCATTGCATTGGCCGTGTCGTGGAAGCCGTTCGTAAAGTCGAACACCAAGGCCGTGACGATCACGATCCCGATGAGAAGCGTGATGTGTTCCATTCACCCAGGCAATCAGTTCGATGGGCAGTGTCGCTCGGACCGTACGGAGAGTGGGTGAACGGAAAGTGAACTACGAGGGGCTCGGTAGTGACACCCCCGCAGGGTTCACGGGGAGGTGCCTCCTACGTCACTTCCGCCTCACCCGTTGGCAAACTTGCTGCGCTGCGCCGCCGGGCCGTTCCAGCGGTCCCGGCCGCCCGGCAGCGGGCCCTCATGTGGACGCACCGTGCAGCCGCCCGGCCCTCCGGGAACCGTTGAACTCCCTGCGGAAGTTCGGGTCCCGGAGGTGGGGGATTCGGTGGCCTTCACAGGGACGCGCCGCGCGCCCTTTGCGGGCCGGCGGCGGTCGTGGGTATCAGGCGGGGGTGGGGGAGCGGCGGGTGGTGGTGCATAGGTCCCCTTGAGACTGCTGAGCGGGATTGCTGACGTGCGGAGTCTCAACAACTCATGCCCGACGTTAGCGGTGGACCAACGCAAGACGGTCGATCCTCGGCCAATCACCATCAACTGCGCCAGAATCTCCATTTAGCGGATACCGGACATGCGAGCCCATGCCGTACCGTGCCCCCGCCTGCCCGTACGGTGGCGCGCACCGCAGTTGCCCGTCCGCACGTTGCCGCCACCGCGCCGGAGGACACCATGCACACCCCCACCGCCCGCCCGACGAAGGGCCACCCCGACCGCATCGCCGAGGCCTGGGGCGAGCTGGTCGCCACCGCCCGCCGCACCGTCGCCGACGGCCTGGTCGTCGGCACCTCCGGCAATGTCTCCTGCCGCATCAAGGACCTGATCCTGGTCACCCCCACCGGCGTCCCCTACGACCGGCTCGGCCCCGGCGACACCACCGCCGTCGGCCTCGACGGCGGCCAGGTCATCGGCCACCTGCGCCCCACCAGCGAACTCCCCCTGCACCTGGCGGTCTACCGCGCCACCGCGGCCACCGCCGTCGTCCACACCCACGCCCCGCACGCCACCGCCGTCTCCACCCTCGTCCCCGAGCTGCCGCCGGTCCACTACATGGCCGCGGCCCTCGGCGGCCCGGTCCGGGTCGCCCCCTACGCCCTCTACGGCACCGAGGAACTCGCCGCGAACATGCTCGAGGCGCTGCACGACCGCACCGGCTGCCTCCTCCAGAACCACGGCACCCTCGCCTACGGCGACAGCCTCGACCAGGCCCTGGACCGCACCGCCCAGCTGGAATGGATGTGCCGTGTCTGGCTCGCCGCACGCGCCGTGCCGGGTCACACACCCAGCCTGCTGTCGGACGCCCAGCTCGACGAGGCCCGCGACAAGCTCGGCGGCTACGGCCAGCGCGGCTGACCCGCCCGCCGTCACCCGCCCGTCCCGCCCCGCTGGCCGCACCCGGCGCCCCTTTGCACACTGGAAAGATGCGTCTGGGTACTGCGGCGGCCGCGGCCGCCACGACCGTGATCGGTGCCGGGGCGGCCGCCGTGGCGGTCGGCCGCTACGCCGGCGACATTGCCCTGAAACCGTCCCCCGACCACCCCCTGCCGGGCGACTCCCGTCTCACCGTTCACTCCGCCACCGACGACCTGATCACCCTGACCCGCAGTTTCGCCTCCCTCAGGCCCGGCACATACGGCCTGACCGGCTCCGGCTGCCACGCTGAGATCGGCCCCGTCGTCCGCGGCACCCCGCACCCCGCCGACACGGTCGTCCGCCGCCTGACGCGCGTCACCCACGGCATCCTGAGGCCCGGCGCCCGGATGCGGCTGACCCCGCAGGTGCACATCGGCAACCCCCGCGACGCCCTCGGCGCCGATTGCGCCGACGTCGACATCCCCGGCGAACTCGGTCCCCTCCCCGCATGGTTTGTCCCCGGCGTCCGCGACACCTGGGTGATCACCGCACACGGCCTCGGCACCACCCGCGAACACCCCATGGTCGTCATGCCGTTCCTGCGCCGCCACCGCCTTCCCGTCCTCGACATCGCCTACCGCAACGACCTCGGGGCTCCGGCGACCACCGACGGCATCAACCACCTCGGCGACGCCGAATGGCGCGACCTGGACGCGGCCATCCGCTACGCGGTCCGCTACGGTGCCCACGACGTCGTCCTCCACGGCTGGTCCACCGGCGCCGTCATGGCACTGCGCGCCGCCACCCACTCCGCGCTGCGCGACCGGATCAGCGGCCTCGTCCTGGACTCCCCGGTCCTCGACCGGCACGCCACGGTCCGCGCGCTGGCCGCCGCCCGGGGGGTCCCGCGCGCCCTGCTGCCGCTCGTCGTCCGCGCCGCCGAAGGGATCACCGGGCTGCCCGTCCACCGCCCCGCCGACGCCGTCGACCCGGCCACGCTGACCGTCCCCACGCTCCTCTTCCACGGCCCGGACGACACCCTCGCCCCCTTTGCCGCTTCCCGCGCCTTCGCCGCCCGCCGTCCGGACCTGATCACCCTTCAGGCCGTCCCGCACGCCCCGCACGCCGCGATGTGGAACGCCGACCCGCCCCGTTACGAAGAGGCCCTGCGCCGTTTCCTGACCCCGCTGATGTGACCGGGCGGACCCGGTGACCGGCGGGCGTACAGGGGGACAACTCCCCACATCAGGGATGGGGCGGCGAGGTGACGCGGCCCGGGAAGATCGCAAGCAGGGTTCCGATTGGGCTTTCGGGCCGTCAGCGGCAACACTGCTCCTGTGACGTCCCGTACTCCGCGCGACTCCCGGCTCCGACTCGTCTCCGGTCAACCGATTGCGGCCGCCCGCCGGGCGGTGAGCACCCGGGCCGCCCGCCCGGCGCCCCGACCGCCCGCGGGCACCCCCGCCCCGGCGGAACTGGCCCGGCAGGCCCGCGCCGTCCTGGCCGGCCCGGCCCGGCTGGCCCGCTGGGCCGACGGCCCCGGCGCCACCGGCGCGGGCCTGCGGGCCGGCCCCGACGGAGCCCTCCCGGACGCCGCCGTGGAACGTGCCGCCGCCGACCTGCGGCTGACACCGCACCAGGTCCGCGCCGACTGGGACCGCGCCCGGCTCGCCGGACTCATCGAACTGCACGGCGGCGTCGCCCGCCCCGGCTGGCGGCTGCGCGCCTGGGACCGCGACGACACCGCCGCACTGCGCGGCTGGGTCGCCCTCTTCGACGCCTGGTCGCTGGCCCGCCCCGCCCCGGACGGCGCCGGCCCCGCCATCGTCGCCGAAGTCGTCGAGGCCGTACCGCAGTTGCTCTCCCTGCTGTATCTGTCCGCCGGACCCGTACGGCTGCCCGTCCTGCTGGACATGCTCGAGCAGCGCGTCGCCGAGCTGCGCACAGAACGCTGCGAGGTCCCCTACGGACAGGACCCGGCCGATGCCGACGCAGCGGCGGGCGCCGAGGGGGCGGTGAACGAGGCCGCGGGGGCCTCGCTCGCCGAACTCCTGAACTGGGCGCTCGGCGCACTGACCACGGTGGGCGCAATGGTGCCGCCCGGCGGCCCGCAGGCCGCGGCCCGCAACGGCGCGTACGGCCCGGCCCACGAGCAGGCCTACGACAGTGACGAGGCGCAGCTGACGCCGCTCGGCAACTGGTCGGTGTGGGTCAAGCTGGAGCAGATCTGCGTCGCCGCACAGAGCCCGGCGGGCCATATCGAGCAGTCCGCGGAGGCGATGCTGCGCGGCTGCGCCCGGCTCACCCCGGGACCGGCCCGTACCGAATACCGTGCCTGGCTCGCCGCCCGCGCGGTCGGCGCCGCCGTCGAGGAACTGCTGACCGTGGCGCGCGGCGAGGACGCGCTGCTGCGCGGCCTGGCGTTCGAGGCGCTGCGCGCGGTCGGCGCCCCCGCCGAAGGCGCCGTACGCGCCGCCGCCGACGAGCCGGCCCTGCGCCCGTACGCTCTGCTGTGGCTGGTCGAGCACGAGGGCGGCGACCCGGAGACCGCGCCGGATGTGCTCACCCGCGAGGAGTCGACCTGGCTGTGGGTGGACACCGCGGCGGCCGTGGCGGACCACGGCGAGACCCAACTCCTTGTCCGCCACCTCGACTCGGCGGTCCAGGGGTCCGTGCCGCGCCTCCTGGCGGAAGTACGCGCCGTCGGTCATCCCCGCACCGTCCAGGTGCTGGTCGCCCTGGCCGCGGCGCATCCGGATCCGGCGCTCGCCAAGGCCGTGCGCCGCGCGGCGTTCCAGGTCCACACCGGCGGCGCCTGAGAGGCCGGCCGGACGCCTCATGACGGGGCGCCCGGCCGGTATGTCCCGAAGCTCCAGATGTTGCCCTCGCCGTCCCGGGCCATGTAGTCGCGCGATCCGTACTCCTGGTCCGTGGGCGGCATCAGGATCTCCGCGCCCGCCGCCTCGGCCCGCGCGAAGTGCGCGTCGGTGTCCTCGACCACGACATACACAGCGGCCGGCCCGGCATCCTCCATCGCCGCGTCGAACACGCCCCCGCGCCCCTTGGAGCCCAGCATCACCCGGCCGTTCCCGTACGACAGCTCGGCATGCATCACCGTGCCGCCCTCGCCCTCGTGCACCGCCTCCTCGCGGAACCCGAACGCCTCCGTCAGCAGCCGGATCGCGGCCCGCGCGTCGCGGTAGAGCACCGCCGGGTAGATCGTGGGCGCACCCGCCGTCGAGCTCGTCATCACCCTCACCATCCCTCTCGCTTCGGTGGATTGCCTCGATGCACTGAGACCTGCATCACAGTCTCGCAGCGGGGTCTGACAATGCCTCGGAGACCGGCCGTGACCTGCGGATACCGTTCAGGGGGAAAAGCGGTTGCGCGGCACCGTTAGACTGCCTGTATGGCAGTTCTCCTTTGGGTTCATTAGACGGCGCTGACCGCTCTCGGACCGTCCGTCCAACCCGCCGTCTTCCTGCCCTGGAGTTTTTTCCGTGATCACCGCCTCCGGCCTTGAGCTGCGTGCCGGCGCCCGAATCCTTATCGAGTCCGCTTCCTTCCGCATCGCCAAGGGCGACCGCATCGGCCTGGTCGGCCGTAACGGCGCCGGCAAGACCACCCTCACCAAGGTGCTTGCGGGCGAGGGCATCCCCGCCGCCGGCACGGTCACCCGCGGCGGCGAGGTCGGCTATCTGCCGCAGGACCCGCGCACCGGCGACCTGGACGTGCTGGCCCGCGACCGCATCCTCTCCGCCCGCGATCTGGACTCCGTGCTGCGCAAGATGCGGGAGAACGAGGACCGGATGGCCAACGGCAAGGGCGCCACCCGCGAAAAGGCGATGAGGAAGTACGAGCGCCTGGAGACCGAGTTCCTGACCAAGGGCGGGTACGCCGCCGAGGCGGAGGCCGCGACCATCGCCGCCAGCCTCGGCCTGCCCGACCGCATTCTCGGCCAGCCCCTCCATACGCTCTCCGGCGGTCAGCGCCGCCGCGTCGAGCTGGCCCGGATCCTCTTCTCGGACTCCGACACCCTGCTCCTGGACGAGCCGACCAACCACCTCGACGCCGACTCGATCGTCTGGCTGCGCGACTACCTCAAGACCTACCGCGGCGGCTTCATCGTGATCTCGCACGACGTGGACCTGGTCGAGACCGTCGTCAACAAGGTGTTCTACCTGGACGCCAACCGGTCGGGGATCGACATCTACAACATGGGCTGGAAGCTCTACCAGCAGCAGCGCGAGGCCGATGAAAAGCGCCGCAAGCGCGAGCGCGCCAATGCCGAGAAGAAGGCCGCGGCGCTCAACTCCCAGGCCGACAAGATGCGGGCCAAGGCCACCAAGACCGTCGCCGCGCAGAACATGGCCAAGCGCGCCGACAAGCTGCTCGCCGGCCTGGAGGCGGTGCGCGCCTCCGACAAGGTCGCCAAGCTGCGCTTCCCGGACCCGGCGCCGTGCGGCAAGACGCCGCTCACCGCCGAGGGACTGTCGAAGTCCTACGGCTCCCTGGAGATCTTCACCGACGTCGACCTGGCCATCGACAAGGGCTCACGGGTCGTCATCCTGGGTCTCAACGGCGCGGGCAAGACCACCCTGCTGCGGCTGCTCGCGGGCGTCGAGCAGCCGGACACCGGCGAGGTCCGCCCCGGCCACGGCCTCAAGCTCGGCTACTACGCCCAGGAGCACGAGACCCTGGACCCGGACCGTACGGTCCTGGAGAACATGCGCTCGGCCGCCCCGGACATGGACCTGGTCGCCATCCGCAAGACGCTGGGCTCCTTCCTCTTCTCGGGCGACGACGTCGACAAGCCCGCCGGGGTCCTCTCCGGCGGCGAGAAGACCCGCCTCGCCCTGGCCACGCTGGTGGTCTCCTCCGCCAACGTCCTGCTGCTCGACGAGCCCACCAACAACCTCGACCCGGCCAGCCGCGAGGAGATCCTCGGCGCGCTGCACACCTTCACCGGCGCGGTGGTCCTGGTGTCGCACGACGAGGGCGCGGTGGACGCGCTGGAGCCGGAGCGGATCATCCTGCTGCCCGACGGCGTCGAGGACCTGTGGGGCCAGGACTACGCGGACCTGGTCGCGCTGGCCTGATCGGCCCGGCGCGGCCTCCCGATCACGGCCGTCCTGGTGCGCCGATAGCGCTGCAGCCGTCGCGATCACGGCGGATGGATCATGCGGTCTGGATCATTCGGCCTACGCGTGATCCATCATCTGCGTGAGAACGGCTCGTACATCGGCGAGCCTGCGCGGTACGGCCGGGCCCCGGCGGGCCCGGCCGTCACCTTTTCGGCTGTATAGCCGGTCCTCCTCCCTGACCTGCCGTTTTGCGAAGAATCCGGCGCGCGGATCGCCTCCCGGGCGGGCGGAATCTGAAATTCCGGGCGGGGCGGCGGCGGATCGGGCGGCAATTCATGTCGTACCGACCTTGCGGAATGGGTGGCCAGGAAGCCGGGGAGGGGTGATCATGAGAGTCCAGAGCGCACTTCCCACGAGGAGGCACGGGTGGCCGAGACTCTGAAGAAGGGCAGCCGGGTAACCGGCGCCGCGCGCGAGAAGCTCGCGGCAGACCTGAAGAAGAAGTACGACTCCGGAGCGAGCATCCGGGCGCTGGCCGAAGAAACCGGTCGCTCCTATGGATTCGTGCACCGGATGCTCAGCGAATCCGGTGTGGTCCTGCGCGGTCGAGGCGGAGCCACCAGGGGCAAGAAGGCCGCTTCGGCCTGACGCCCGCGACTCCGGGTGGCAACGGTTGTCCCCCCGGCCGATCGAGCAGTCGGCCGGGAGGTTACCGTTCAGTCACTTACGCACGCAGGTGCGGTCGGCTGACCCGGAGGCGCTCATGACTCTGCTCGACAAAGACGGTGTGCGGCTCACCGTGGACGACACCATCGCCACGGTGACCCTCGCCAACGGGGCCAAGCGCAATGCGCAGTCGCCGGCCATGTGGCGGGCGCTGGCCGAGGCGGGTTCGCTGCTGCCGGGAAATGTACGGATCGTGGTGCTGCGCGGCGAGGGCAAGTCCTTCTCCGCGGGTCTTGACCGGCAGGCGTTCACGCCCGAGGGGTTCGACGGTGAGCCGTCGTTCCTCGATCTGGCGCGCGGTGCGGACAGCGAACTGGACGCCACGATTGCCGAGTACCAGGAGGCGTTCACCTGGTGGCGGCGCACGGACCTGGTGTCCATCGCCGCCGTACAGGGGCACGCCATCGGTGCGGGCTTCCAGCTCGCCCTCGCCTGCGATCTGCGGGTCGTCGCCGAGGACGTGCAGTTCGCCATGCGCGAGACCAGCCTGGGCCTGGTCCCCGACCTGACCGGCACGCATCCCCTGGTCGGGCTGGTGGGTTACGCCCGTGCACTGGAGATCTGCGCCACCGGTCGGTTTGTGCACGCCCAGGAGGCCGAGCGGGTGGGCCTCGCCAACCTGGTGGTGCCCGGCGAGGAGCTCGACGGCGCGGTGGCCGACCTGGCGGCCGCGCTGATTGCCGCGCCGCGGGACGCCGTCATCGAGACCAAGGCCCTGCTGGCCGGGGCCGCGGGCCGTACGTACGAGGAACAGCGCACCGCGGAGCGGGCAGCCCAGGCGCGCCGGCTGCGCGATCTCGCCGGGCTGGGGGAGTAGCCCCGACGGCGGTACGGAACCGGGCGGCGCCCGGTCGGCGGACGTCGTGAGCGTCCGGCGGCCGGGCGCTCATCCGTTGTGGGCGACCGCGGTGACCAGTACCGCGACCGTCTCCGGGGCGTCCGGAGCGGCCGCCACCGCGGCGCGTACCGCCCGTGCGACGTCCAGTGCGCGGTGGCCGGCCGCCGTCGCCAGCTGGACGAGGGCGTGGCCGTCGTCCAGCCGCAGCGGGCGGGACAGCCCGCCGAGCGCGGGGGCGAGGCGGGCGACGCCCGGGACGCTCCGGACGATGGCGGCGATGCCTTCCGGGCTGTCCTGGGAGGATCCCGTACGGCCGTCCGGCGCGTCGGCGCTCTCCGGGGGCGCCGGCGTCGCGGGGGCCCCGCCCGTTTCCAGGAGCCCGCTGACCCGTAGATCCACCGGGCCCACCACCAGCCCCAGTTCCCGGTCCGCCGCCTCGAGCAGGGCCGCGCGGAGCCGGTCCGCGGTGTCCGGCAGCGGACGGTCGGCGGGTGCGGCGAAGTCCGCCGTGATGCGCAGCGGGCCCGGCGGGAGCGCGCTCGGGGGCGGCGGAACGGCCGGTTCCGGGGCGGTGTCGGGGTCCGCGACGGCCAGCCGCAGGGCGCCGAGGAGGGCCCCGGCCGGTGTGCCGACGGCCGCCCGCAGCACCCCGACCGCCGCCCGCTCGATGATCCATGAGCCGTCCGCGGGCCCGCCCAGCGGCAGCACCCGGCCGATGCCGAGCTGCTGCCGTACTGCCGGCGCCAACTGGTTCGCGGCCACCGCGTCACCCCTTTTCCGGACGGTGCCTCCAGCCTGCCCCAGTCCGGGGCGTACGGGCGGGTGGTGCGGCGCACGACGCCGTATGGAGCACTCCCCTGCCGCATACCGGGGCAAGCCGGTGAAAGCCGACCTACTGTGGAACTCCGATCCTCTCCGAAAGGGACGAACGGCGATGAGCGAGAGCCAGCAGATGTCGGACAGCCCGAAGACGCCGCTCAAGCGGGGCGGCGGCGACCCCGGCTCCCGTGGGCGTACCACCATCGCCGATGGCGTCGTGGAGAAGATCGCCGGGGTGGCGGCCCGCGATGTGGTGGGTGTCCATGCCATGGGCAGCGGCCTCGCCCGGACCCTGGGAGCCGTACGGGAGAGGGTGCCCGGCGGCGGCAAATCGTCCGCGACGCGCGGAGTGAAGGCCGAGGTCGGCGAAGTGCAGACCGCGCTGGACCTGGAGATCGTGGTGGATTACGGCGTCTCCATCGCCGATATCGCCCGCGCCGTCCGCGAGAACGTCATCTCCGCCGTGGAGCGGATGACGAGCCTGGAGGTCGTCGAGGTCAATATCGCGGTCAGCGACGTCAAGCTGCCCGATGAGGAAGACGAAGAGGAACAATCGGAGCCGCGCATCCAGTAACGGGGCCCGGCGCAGCAGCGGGGCCCGTCCGGAGTGGCAGCGAAGGAGCGCACGATGAGCATGGCCGTGGTCGGCCTTCTGGCAGGCATGGCGCTGGGCTTCGCCGGATACTTCGGCGGGTTCGGAGCATTTGTCGTGGTGGCGGCCCTGGGCGCCATCGGGTTCGTGGCCGGCAGATTCCTGGACGGGGATCTGGAGGCCGGCGATTTCTTCCGTACGCGGACCGGTGACCGCGACAGCCGGCGGCGGTGAGGCCGGGTGGCGACGGTGTCCCCGGCCGCCGCTGTCCCTGCCGTACCGGCGGGTGAGCGGGGCGCGACGAGAATCGCCGACCGGGTGGTGGCGAAGATCGCCGCACGGGCGGCGCGCGAGGCGCTGCGCGAAGCGGCCCCCACCGCACCCACCGATGCCCATGCGACGGTCACCGTCCACCCGCGCGAGGGCCGGCAGCAGTTCGGCGAGGCCCGCGTACGGGTCGCCGTCCAGCTGGGCTACCCCAGCGACATCGGCACGCAGTGCGCTGCGGTGCGTCGTCAAGTCACCGAGCGGGTAAGGACGTTGGCGAGCATGGAGGTGCCGGAGGTCGCGGTGGAGGTGGAGCGTCTGCACTCCCCGCTGCCGGCGGGCGCGGACCGGGGAAGGGTGCGATGAGCGACGACGAACCGGCGGACACCGGACGGCTGCCCACGCTCGACAAGGAGCCGGGCGGCGGCGGGCTGGAGCAGGCCGGATCGAGCGCGGCCTACACCAGCACGGGGGACGAGGACCGTTCCCGGCGGCGGTACTGGTCGGCCCGCCGGGTCCCGGCCGGGATCGTCGCCCTGCTGTTGCTCGGTGCCGTCGGTCTGCTGCTGTACGACGTGGCCGCGGTGCGCGCCGGCCGTCCCGCGATGGCCTGGCGCATCTGGCTCGCCCACCAGCTGGCCACCCGCCACCTGGACAGCCCCTGGGCACTGGGCGCCGCCGCGGCCGCGATGCTGATCGGGATCTGGCTTATCGCGCTGGCCGTCACCCCCGGCCTGCGCCAGGTGCTGCCGATGCGGCGCACCGCCCCCGGAATCCGGGCCTGCCTGGACCGCTCGGCCGCCGCCCTGGTGCTGCGTGACCGCGCCATGGAGGTCGCCGGGGTGCAGTCCGTACGGATGAAGGTCGGCCGCCGTAAGGCCAAGGCGCTGGCGTATGCGCACTTCCGTGAGCTGGACGAGGTCCGCGGCGACCTCGATACGGCGCTCGGTGACGGCCTCGCCCAGCTGGGGCTGGCCCATGGGCTGCATCTGATCGTCCACGTACGGCGCCCGAAGAAGAGGTGAGCGCGCGATGCGCACGGTACGCAGAGGCACCAACCGGGTGCTGCTGGGCCTGGCCGGTGCGGTCCTGCTGGGGACCGGGGGGACAGTGCTGATGGGCGGGCTCGACCTGCCCGTCAAATGGCACCTCGGACTGCCGGCCGGCTGGCCCTGGACCCGGCCCGGCGATGTGCTGCTGTCCGCGCACGACCGCACCCGGTGGACGGACCGCGGCTGGTGGTGGCCCGTCGTCATCGCCGTCCTGGCGGTGCTCGTCCTGCTGTTGCTGTGGTGGCTGGTGACCCAGCTCCGCAGGCACCGGCTGGACGAGATCCTGGTCGACAGCGGCGACGGCGAGGGCGCCCTGCTGCGCGGCCGGGCACTGGAGGGCGTGCTGGCGGCCGAGACGAAGGCGCTGGAGGGCGTTGACGGGGCCGCCGTGCTCCTGACCGGCCGCCGCACGGAACCGCGCCTGCGCGCCGTTCTGGCGCTCGCCCCGCACGCCGATCCCGGCACGGTCGTCCGGCGCTTCGCGGACGAGGCGGTGACGCATGCGCGCGGCTCGGCAGGTCTGGAGCGGCTGCCGGCGCAGGTGCGGCTGCGCGGGGTACGGCACCGGGCGGAGCGGGTCACCTAGGCCCTGTCGTCGAACTCCCGTCATTCGCCCGGAGGGCGGGCCTCGCGGGGTCCGGTGCACCCCCCGGGAACAGCTGGGGCGCGGCCGTACCGGCCCCGCCCCGTGGGCGCCGAAACCGCGTCAGAACCCGTGCCGCGCCCCGCCGTCCACCGGGACCATCACCCCGGTGACGTACGACGCCGCAGGCGAGAGCAGGAACGCCGCGGCGCGGCCGAACTCCTCGGGCGTGCCGTAGCGGCCCAGGGGGATCGTCGCGGAGTTGCGGGCGCGGGAGCCCTCGGGGTCGCCGGACAGGGCGTCGAGCTGGGTCATCCGGTCGGTGGCGATGCGGCCGGGCAGTACGCCGACGACGCGGATGCCGCGCGGGCCGAGTTCGTTGGCGAGGGACTTGGCGAAGCCGGCGAGGCCGGGGCGCAGGCCGTTGGAGATGGTCAGACCGCCGATGGGCTCGTGGACGGAGCCGGAGAGTACGAAGCCGATGACGCCGCCCTCGTCGAGTTCGGCGGCGGCCGTGCGGGCGAGGCGTACCGCGCCCAGGAAGACCGACTCGAAGGCGGACTGCCACTGTCCGTCGGTGTTGTCGGCGGTGGTGCCGGGGGCCGGGCCGCCGACGCTGATCATGACGCCGTCCAGGCGGCCGAAGCGCTCGCGGGCGGCGGCCACCAGGCGGGCGGCGGCCTCGGGGTCGCCGTTGTCGGCCGCGACGCCCAGGGCCCGTTCGCCCAGGGAGGCGGCCGCCGCGAGGGCGCTCTCCTCGGTGCGTCCGGTGATCACCACGTTGGCGCCGTCGGCGACCAGTTCGCGGGCGGTGGCGAGGCCGAGGCCGCGGGTGGCCCCGGTGACGAGGTATGTCCGGTCGGTGAGTCCAAGATCCATGGGCCCTAGTCTGCCTCCGCGGGCGCGTGCCCGAACAGCCCGAACGCGGTTCCCACCAGGCCGATGTGGCTGAAGGCCTGCGGGAAGTTGCCGAGCTGGCGCCCGGCCGCCGGGTCGTACTCCTCCGAGAGCAGGCCCACGTCGTTGCGCAGCGCCAGCAGCCGCTCGAACAGGGCGTGGGCCTCCGCACTGCGGCCGGTCAGCTCCAGCGCGTCGGCGAGCCAGAAGGAACAGACGAGGAAGGTGCCCTCGCCGCCGGGCAGTCCATCGACATTGGCGCCGCTGTCGGTGCTGTAACGCCGTACCAGACCGTCGTGCGAGAGCTCCCGGCGCACGGTGTCGACGGTCCCGTGGACCCGCGGGTCGTCGCCGGGGAGGAAGCCGACGCGGGGGATCAGCAGCGTGGCGGCGTCGAGTTCGGCGGAGCCGTAGTACTGGGTGAAGGTGCCGCGCTCCGCGTCGTAGCCCCGCTCGCAGACCTCGCGGTGGACGTCCTCGCGCATCGCCCGCCAGCGGACGATGTCCCCGCCGAGCTTCGGGTTGTTCTCCAGTGCCTGTACCGCGCGGTCCGCGGCGACCCAGGCCATGACCTTGGAGTGGACGAAGTGCCGGCGCGGCCCGCGGATCTCCCACAGGCCCTCGTCGGGGTCGCGCCAGGTGGACTCGAGGTAGTCCACCAGGGCGCGCTGGATGCTCCAGGCGTGTGCCTCGGACTCCATTCCGGCCGTGCGGCCGATGTGGAGGGAGTCCAGGACCTCGCCGTAGACATCGAGCTGGCGCTGTTGGACGGCGGCGTTGCCGATCCGTACGGGCGCCGATCCGGCGTACCCCGTCAGCCACGGAAGCTCGGCCTCCGGCAGGCGCCGTTCGCCCGCCAGGCCGTACATGATCTGCAGGTCGTCGGGGGCGCCGGCCACCGCGCGCAGCAGCCACTCCCGCCAGGCGGCGGCCTCGTCCAGATATCCGGCGGAGATCAGGGAGTTCAGGGTGAGGCTGGCGTCCCGCAGCCAGCAGTAGCGGTAGTCCCAGTTGCGGACGCCGCCCAGCTCCTCGGGCAGCGAGGTGGTGGGGGCGGCGACGATGCCGCCGGTGGGCGCATAGGTGAGGGCCTTGAGGGTGATCAGGGAGCGGATCACGGCGTCGCGGTGCGGGCCGTCGTAGCGGCAGCGCGCGGACCAGCTGTGCCAGTCCTCCAGGGTGGTGTCGAGGGCCTCGAACGCATCGATCTGGCGGGGGCGGGGCTCCTGGGAGGGGTGCCAGGTCAGCACGAAAGCGGTGCGTTCGCCCGCGGCGACGGTGAAGTCGGAGCGGGTGCTGAAGTCCTTGCCGTAGGTGGTGGCGCGGTCGGGGGAGCGCAGCCACACCGAGTCCGGTCCGGCGATCGCGACCCGGCTGCCCTCGGCGGCGCGCACCCAGGGAACCACCCGCCCGTAGTCGAACCTCAGCCGCAGCACCCCGCGCATCGCGACGCTGCCGTCAAGGCCCTCGATGATCCGTACGACATCGGGCGCGAGGTCGCGCTGCGGCATGAAGTCGGTGACCCGCACGGAGCCGTCAGGGGTCTCCCAGACGGTGTCCAGGACGAGCGAGTCGCCGCGGTAGGAACGCTCGGAGCGGGCATCGGGGGACGTGGGAGCCAGCCCCCAGTGGCCGTTTTCCTTGCTGCCGAGGAGGGCGGCGAAGCAGGCACCGGAGTCGAACCGCGGCAGGCACAGCCAGTCGATGGAGCCGCCGCGGCCGACGAGGGCGGCGGTCTGCAGATCGCCGATGAGCGCATAGTCCTCGATATGTGGGTGCACTCAGGGCGCTTTCCCGCCCGGCGCGGGTGCTAGTCGGTGAGCGCGGCTGTCCGGGCTACCGGCTCCCCGGCCGCCCCGGTGGCCTCCTCCGGCTCCCCGGCCGCCCCGCTCGCCTCCTTGGCCGCCGCCTCCGCCCGGTCGCGGCGTTCGCGGCGTACGAGGATGACCCAGCCGACCGGAACGGCCGCGGCGAACAGCCACCACTGGATCGCATACGCCATGTGCGGGCCGATGCTGTCGTGGTCCGGCTCGGGGACCGGCTCGGGGCTGCCGCCGGCCGGCCTGGGCGCGGTCTGCTCGATGTAGCCGCCGAGCACCGGCCGCGCCAGCCGCTTCGCCATCTGCGTGCTGTTGATCAGCATCACCTGGCGGGCGGGCAGGCCCTTGGTGTTCTTGATGCCGCTTTCCGCGGTGGTCTCGTCGGCCATGATCCGGCCGGTGACGGTGACCTTGCCCCTGGGGGCGGCCGGGACGTCGGGGAACCTGGTGAGGTCGTTGCCGGCCGAGATCCAGCCGCGGTTGACCAGGACGTCCTTGCCGCCCTCGAGCGCGAGCGGGGTCAGGACGTAATAGCCGATGCTCTGCTCGTCGGCGGCGGTGCGCTGGCGGACCACGACCTCATGCGCCGTGTCGTAGGTGCCGGTGGCGGTGACCGTACGCCACATGTCGTGCCGGGGGAGCGCCCGGCCGGGGACGGTCAGCCGGGTGACCGGGACCGGCTCGGCGGCCAGGCTGTCGGCGATGAGCTGGTTCTGCGCCACCTTGTGCTCGTGACGGTGCAGCTGCCAGAAGCCCAGCTCGATCATGACGGGGATCAGCACGAGACCCAACAGGGTGAGGATCACCCACTGCCGGGACAACAGGAAGCGGTACACGCCAACGACCGTACCTGGCGTGCGGCGGCCCCCGGCCAGGGGGTCCTGCCGGGGGCCGGAAGCCGCGTAGGGGCGGTGCCGGGCTCAGACTCTGTCGACGATGCCCACCTTCCCCTCCGAGCGCGCGCAATGGGCGCCGCAGTAGAAGTGCCCCTCGACCTCGACGCCCTGGCCGATGATCTGGCACCGGCAGTGCTCACAGATCGGCGCCATGCGGTGGATGGCGCAGGAGAAGCAGTCGAAGACATGCACCGCGCCCTGCGCGTGCACCTCGAACGTCATGCCGTATTCGTTTCCGCAGACCTCACAACGTGCCATGCGCCACAGGGTGCGGGCGGGGCCCCTGCGGAGCGAGGTGCGGGCGGGTGTGTTGGCCGGGCTTCACCCGGACGCAGGCGCCTGGTCAGCGGGGGCCGCCGGTTCTGCCGGTGCTGCGGGTTCTGCGGGTTCCACGTCTCGCAGCAGCTGCATGAAGGCCGCCTCGTCGACCACGACCGTGCCGAACCGGGCGGCCTTGGCGGTCTTGGAGGTCTGCGCGTCGGGGTCGTTGGTCACCAGCAGGCTGGTCAGCCGGGACATGCTGGTCGCGATGTGCAGCCCGGCCTCGATCGCCCGGTCCTCCAGCAGCTCGCGGTCCACGGACGTGTCCCCGGAGAACGCCACCCGCATCCCCTGGACCAGCCGCCCGCCCGCCGCATAGCGCCCCGGGTTGGGATACGGACACGCCGGGCGCTTGCGGGACGGACGCCAGGAGGACGGGCGGTAGGACGAGGCGGCGGCATGCTGCCGGGGGGCGGGGGAGTCCGACCACTCCGTCAGCGGCTGGCAGGTCAGCAGCGGCAGCCGCAGTTTCTCCCGCGCGGCCCGGCGCAGGCTGGGCGTGAAGGCCTCGGCCAGCACCCGGGCGTCGTCCAGGGCGTGGTGGGCGCGTTCCTGTACGACGCCGTAATGGGCCGCGAGGGATTCCAGTTTGTGGTTGGGCAGCGGCAGCCGCAGTTCCTTGGAGAGCGCGATGGTGCACAGCCGCCGGCGCACCGGGGCCACCGCGCCGGCGCGGGCGTACTCGCGGGCGATCATCGACCAGTCGAACATGGCGTTGTGCGCGACCAGCACGCGGTCCGCCAGACGCCGCGACAGCTCCGGGACGATCTCCGGGAAGAGCGGCGCATCGGCCAGCACCTCACTCGTCAGGCCGTGGATCCAGACCGGGCCCGGATCGCGCTGCGGATTGACGAGGGTGTACCAGTGGTCCTGGACCTCACCCCGGGCGTCGAGTTGATACACCGCGGCGGAGATGATCCGGTCGTCGCGGGCCAGGCCGGTGGTCTCCACGTCGACCACCGCGTACCCCTGGGGGTACCCGTCCGGCCAGGGAGCCGGCGGCGTCTGCGGGCCCGGCTGCTGCCCGATCTTCGGCGCGGTCTCCGGCGCGATCGAGTGAGCTGCTGCCATGCGGTCTTCGAGCATGGTCACTGAGGATACGGGCCGCCACTGACAGCCACCGCACCGCCGTCGTCCGCGGCCGGCGCATCCGGGCCCGTCGCGACCGCGGTCTCCAGGGCGGCGACGAGGTCGCCCGCGGCGATCCGGCGCAGCCCCGAGACACCGTCAGCGGGCCCCGGATAGAGCCGGTAGAGCGTCCCGGTCGCCTCGTCGGGCGCGACCGTGCCGTCCACCAGGACAAGCAGTACCCGCCGCCCGGCGGCGGTTTCGGCCGCCAGGGCGTCCGCGTCCTTGGCGGGCGTACGGGAGTCCGGCGCCGCGCCGGTACGGATCCGCGCCGCGAACGAGGCGTCGGTCTCGTCCGCCGCCCGCCGGTACGTCCATACCTCGTCGGGCGCGTCCGGCTCGCGCACGTTGTCCGATTCCTTGCGGTCGGTGGCCGGGGAACCGTGGACCGCGCGGCGCAGCACCGCGACCTCGTCGGTGCGGGCCGCGGCGTGCCACACCGACAGGTCCCAGAGAGTGACCCGGCCGGGGTCGGCGTACCGCTCGATGAGGTGACGGCCGAGGACCCCGAGCGGCCCGGCGTGCATGTCCACGTTGTGGTAGCCCCCGGACGGCGGCAGATGGACATCGGTCCACAGCGCGCTGCCGTCCTGGAGGTCGACCAGCATCGGGACGCACACACGGGAGTCACCGGTCAGGTCGAAGCGCTGGCGGACGGAGCGCGGGTCGTAGGCGGCGCCCAGCCGTAGACCGTCGGGCAGTTCCATGAATCCGGCGAACGCGTCGGGCAGGTCGTCGAACGGGATGTCGTTGTAGCTGAAGACGATGACCACGGCGTAGCGCGCCCGCCCGGCCGACGGTGCCGTCAGGTCGAGGTCGACGTACTCGTTGACGATTCCTCACCCCTCTGATCAGGGGCGATTCCCTTCGGCTACCCGTGGGTGGCCGGGAGGGTTTCACGCGTCCGCCTCCCGCGTTGGGCGGGGACTCGCACCGCGTGGGTGCTGCGCGTGCTGTTGATGACCGAGCCACCCGTCCGGCGGGCTCGGGCCTCGATCTCGATCGAGGCGTTGTGGTCGGCGTCGTCCTCGTGCCCGCAGTGGACGCAGGAGAAGAGCCTGCCGCAGCCTTGACGGCTGTCGGGGTCGACCGCGCCGCAGGCGGCGCAGGTCTGGGAGGTGTGGAACGCGGGCACCGCGACCAGCTCCGAGCCGTACAGCAGGCACTTGTACCCCAGCTGCCGACGCCGCTCGCCGGGGGTGTTGTCCAGGATCGACCGGTTCAGCCCGGCCTTCTGAGCAACGTTCTTGCCCGGTGCGTTCATGGTGCCCTTGGCCGTCGTGGTCATGTTCTTCACGCGCAGGTCCTCGATACCGACAATGCCGTGGTTTTTGGCCAGGTCGGTGGTGAGCTCGTGTGTGAAGTCCTGTCGACGGTTGGCCTGCCGGGTCCTGAGCTTGGCGATCTGGGCGATGGTCTTACGCAGGCGCCCCGAGTACCGGCCCCCGTTGCGCTTCTTGGCGTAGCTGAGCTGCCGAGCCTTCCGGTGTTCCAGGAACCGCAGCCGGGCTTGCTCGGTAGTGGTGAGGGCGGGCGGCATCGTCCGCGGCTCGGTCTCGGTGGAGACGTATGCCGACGCGCTCACGCCGAAGTCCACCCCGCACGCTGGTTCGCCGTTCGGCGCGGCGGGCCTGCGGCCGGTGTGTACGCCGAAGGAGATGTGCCAGCCCGTCCCGTCCCGGGACACGGTGGCGTTGCGGATCACTCCGCCCAGAGCGCGGGAGAGCCGGAAACGTACCCAGCCGAGCTTCGGCAGGCGTACTTCGCCCCAGTGCCGGCTGAGCTTGCGGACCTCGATCCGCTGGCCTTTGAAGGGGATGCTCATGCGGTGCCCGCGCTTCTTCCGCGCTGGGAACCCCGACGGATGGTCAGGGTTCCAGAAGTTGAGGAACGCTGCGTCCAGGTTCGCCAGCACCCGCTGGCCGCACTCGGACGGCAGATCAGCGATCCAGTCCAGCTCGGCGCGGGCCTGGGCGAGCTGCTTGCACTGCGCCGACCCCATCAGTGTCAGATCGCGCTGCCGGTACACGTACCGGCGCTGCTCCAGTGCAACGTTCCACAACGCCCGGCAGGTGTGCCCCCACGCAGTCAGCCGGGCCTCAGTTTCCGAAGTGGGGTACAGCCGGTACCGGCGTCCCATGTCGGCCTTGGACACGCGGGGCGCACCTCCCTCCTGACGTGCAGGCTTGCGGCGATCACTCTACCGTCCGGAGCATGCCAACCGGCCTGCTTCGGAGGTTTGTTGGGAGGTATCTGGAGCGACGCTGCGGACCTTCGGTGTGCAGGACCAAGAAGCCGGCTGAGCCCACCCGGCCGGTGGTGCGCAGCCCGTCCGACGCCAGGGCCGCGGGGGCGGAGAGTGGGCGCGCTGGAGTCATTTTTGAATAATGAGAAGGAAGCACGCCGCGGAGCCGCCCCCGCGACCGCGAGTCTAGGACGCCGGTGATCGCGGAAGCCAGTCGTTTTCCGGGTCCGTCCGCCCCGGATCCGTCTGCTGGGGGTCCGTTCGCCCCGGATCCGTCGGCTCCGGTTCCCCCGGCGCCAGCAGCGACGCCACCAGGGCGTCGAGCGAGACCAGGAAGAGCCGCTCGGCGTCGACCGGGCCGGCCAGCGCGCGGGCCAGCGCCGGATCGTGCCCGGCGGTGGGGGAGTCCCACAACTCGCCCTCGCTGGGGTGCTGCTCCGGCGCCCGCTCCCGGTTGCGCTCGATCAGGACGAAGCCGACCACCTGGAACTGCACCGCCCGTACCGCCTCGGCCGCGAGCTCGCCGCGCAGCCCGGCGGCGTGCGCCTCATGGACCAGCGCCTGCTGCGCGGGCAGGAACATCCGCTCCGTCAGGCCGCGTTCATGGACCATCGCGATCAGATGCGGGCGCTCGCGCAGCGCGGTGCGCAGCGCGCGGGCCACCGAGACGATCCGGGCGTGCGGGGTCTCGCCGACGGGGCGGATCTCGCCCATTTCCCGGACGGTGCGCTCCACCAGGGCGTCCAGCAGCGACTCGCGGTTGCCGACGTGCCAGTAGATGGAGGTGACGGCGGTGCCCAGCTCCGTGGCGAGCCGGCGCATGGTCAGCGCTGCGGGGCCGTGCGCCCGCACCAGCCGGGCGGCGCTCGTCAGAACCTCTTCGCCGGTCAGCGCGGTACGTGTCATGCCCTCCACCTATCCCGACAACTCCCTTGCGCGCAAGGCTCTTTACCCTTCGCGGCGCGCGGTGTAACAGTGTTACAGGCGCCTGGCACGACCCCCGCAAGTCAGCCACGACGAAGGGCGGTACGACATGGCACGCATACGCTACGGAGCGCGCACCGAGAAGGAGATCGCCGCCGCGCGCACCGCGAGTTCCAAGCTCCCCGACATCTGGTCCACCGGCGTGGTGGCCGTCTGGGAGAGCGACCCGGACGCGGTCGCGGCCGTTCTGCCGCCGCCGCTCAAACCCACCGGCCGCCCCCTGGTCCGGGCCACCATCTCCACCGTCGACCTGCCCGGCTACCCCCTGGGCGCGGGCTCGGTCGCCGTGGCGGCCGTGCACCACGGCGTCGAGGGCTGGTATCCGCTCGTCATGCCGATGACCCACGAGCGGGCCCTGATCGGCGGCCGCGAGGTCTTCGGCGAGCCCAAGAAGCTGGGCGAGGTCACCGTCGAACGCGACGGCCCCCTCGTCCGCGCCGCGCTCGCCCGGCACGGCATCGCCTTCGTCGAGGTCCGCGGCGCGGTCAGCGCCCCGCTCCCGGTGCCGGAGCCGGCCCGCAGGACCGACTTCTACTTCAAGTTCCTGCCCGCCGTGGACGGTTCGGGCTTCGACCTCGACCCCGTCCTGGTGCACTGCGTACGCAACGAGAAGGTCCGCAGGCTGGAGCGGATCACCGGGGACGTGGTCCTGCGCGAGTCGATGTACGACCCCGTCGCCGACCTCCCCGTACGCACCCTCGTCGGGATCACCCTCGGCGAGAAGACCACCGACCAGCAGGGCAGGGTCGCCGAGCGGGTCAGCGCCGAGGCCCTGCTGCCCTACCTCCACCAGCGCTACGACGACCCGCAGCAGATCCTCGACGGCCCGCCCGAGGGGAGCGTCTGATGCAGCTGCGTGCGGGACAGGTCGCGGTGGTCACCGGCGCCGCGAGCGGCATCGGGCTGGCCCTGGCGCGCCGCTTCGCCGCGGAGGGCCTGCGGGTCGTCCTCGCGGACGTCGAGGAGGAGCCGCTGCGCGCCGCCGCCGACGAGCTGATCGCGGACGGTGCCGAGGTGCTGGCGCGCACCGTGGACGTCGGCGTACGGGAGGAGGTCGTGGCCCTCGCCGACGCCGCGTACGACACCTTCGGCGCGGTGCATCTGCTGTGCAACAACGCGGGCGTGGGCTCGGGCGCCGAGGGCCGGATGTGGGAGCACGAACCCAACGACTGGAAATGGGCGTTCTCGGTCAATGTCTGGGGCGTCTTCCACGGCATCCAGGCGTTCGTACCGCGCATGATCGCGGCCGGCGAGCCCGGCCATGTCGTCAACACCTCCTCCACCGACGGCGGCATCGCGCCCCTGCCCACCGCCTCCGTCTACGCCGTCACCAAGGCGGCCGTGGTGACGATGACCGAGTCCCTGTACGCGCATCTGAAGGCGGAGCGCGCGCGGGTGGGCGCATCGGTGCTCTTCCCCGGGCCGCACATGCTGCGTACGGGCCTGTGGGAGTCGCACCGCAACCGGCCGGGCCGGTACGCCAAGCAGCGGCCCCGCAGGACGCCGTACCGCAGCCTCGAACAGTGGGAGGCCGCCATGAAGGAGGCCGGCCAGGACATCGCGTTCACGCCCGTCGAGCAGGTCGCCGACCTCGTTGCCGAAGGCCTCGCGGCCGACCGCTTCTGGCTGCTGCCCGGGAGCGAGCACAGCGACCGGCAGATCCGGGCCCGCTCACAGTCGATGCTCGACCGCGCCGACCCGTCGTACCTGGAGCACTTCATTCTCGACTGATGCCCGACCGAGGGACCAAGGGACATGCGATGACCGACCAGGACCCCTACCTGATCATCTCCTCCGACTGCCACGCGGGGCTCCCCACCGAGGAGTACCGCCCCTACCTCGACGCCCGCTTCCACCGCGCCTTCGACGGCTTCCTCGGCGAACGCGACGCCCGCCGCGCCGAGGCCACCCGCCTCGGCGTCCGTAACGACGCCTTCGCCGCCAAGTGGTTCCAGGACAACGAAGAGGGCCTGCGCGGCGGCTGGGACAGCGCGCAGCGCCTGAAGGAACTCGACGGCGACGGGGTGGCGGCGGAGGTCGTCTTCCCGGACGCGGACGCCGTCGACAGCGGTACGGCCGCCCCCTTCGGTGTGGGCCTGGGCCTGTCCGGCGACCAGGATCCGGAACTCGGCATGGCCGGCGCCCAGGCGCACAACCGCTGGCTCGCCGACTTCGTCTCCGCACACCCCGAACGGCACTGCGGCGTCGCCCTGCTGCCCGTCACCGCCGACCCGGACAAGGTCGTCGCCGAGATCCACCGCGCCAAGGCGTCCGGCCTCGGCGCCCTGATGATCCCCTCCATGTGGGTCGACAACGCGCCCTACCACGACCGCCGTTACGACCCCGTCTGGGCCGCGGCCGCCGAGTGCGCGATGCCGGTTCTCACCCACTCCGGGGCCGCGCCCCGCCACGAATACGGCGACCACCTCGGCATCTATGTCTCCGAGGTGACCTGGTGGCCGGCCCGCCCCCTGTGGTTCCTGCTCTGGTCCGGCGTCTTCGAACGCCACCCCGGCCTGACGTTCGGCGTCGCCGAATCCGGCTGCTGGTGGCTGCCGAACCTCCTCTGGTTCATGGACCGCCTCTACCTCGGCGCCCACGGCGGCAAGAAGCTTTCACCCTTCGCCGCCCTCAAGCGCCCCCCGCACGAGTACCTGGACCGCCAGGTCTTCCTTTGCGCCACCAACACCAAACGCCGCGAACTGGCCCAGCGCTACGAGATCGGCGTCGGCAACATCCTGTGGGGCAGCGACTTCCCGCACCCCGAGGGCACCTGGCCCGACACCCGCACCTGGCTGAAGAAGACCTTCCACGACATCCCGGTGGCCGAGACCCGCCGCATGCTCGGCCGGTCGGCCGCCGAGGTCTTCGGGTTCGACACCGCAAAGCTGGCCCCGCTGGCCCGCCGTATCGGCCCCACACCCGCCGAACTCGGCCAGCCCGCCGACCAGTCGGCCGTCGAGTCCTCCTGGGCCCGCTCCCGCGAGGCGGGCCGCCACTGGCTGACCGGCGACGACTTCCCGACCCTGGGAGTGACCCCGTGAACAACCGCGTGAACGACCCCGCGAGTGCCCCCGCAACCGACCGCTACACCGTCATCTCCGCCGACTGCCACGCCGGCGCCGACCTCCTCGACTACAAGCCGTACCTGGAATCCCGGTACCACGAGGCCTTCGACGTCTGGGCCGCCGGCTACGTCAACCCGCACGAGGACCTGCTCGCCGACACCGCCGACCGCAACTGGAACTCCGCCCGCCGGCTGGCCGAGCAGGAGGCCGACGGCATCGTCGCCGAGGTCGTCTTCCCCAACACCATCCCGCCGTTCTTCCCGAGCGCGTCCCTGATGGCCCCGGCCCCCACCGGTGAGGAGTTCGGCCTGCGCTGGGCGGGCCTGCGCGCCCACAACCGCTGGCTCGCCGACTTCTGTGCCGAGGCTCCCGGCCGCCGGGCGGGCGTCGCCCAGATCCTCCTCAACGATGTCGACGAGGCCGTGCGGGAGGTCCACCGCACCAAGGAGGCCGGCCTCACCGGCGGCATCATGCTCCCCGGCACCCCGCCCGGCTCCGGCCTGCCCGAACTCCACTCCCCCGTCTACGACCCCCTCTGGGCGGCCTGCGCCGACCTGGACGTCCCGGTCAACCACCACGGCGGCTCGGCCTCCCCGCCGCTGGGCGACGAACCCGCCGCCCGCGCCGTCTTCATGGTGGAGACGACGTGGTTCTCGCACCGCGCCCTGTGGCACCTCATCTTCGGCGGCGCCTTCCGCCGCCACCCCACCCTCAAGCTCGTCCTCACCGAACAGGGCTCCGGCTGGATCCCGGGCATCCTGGACATGCTGGACTACTACCACGACCGCCTGGTGGCGGCCTCCACCCGCGCGGCCACCGCCGAGGCCAAGTTCGGCGCCGGCCTCGCCGCGACCATGGGCGACACCCCGGCCGCCATCTGGCGCGACAACTGCTCCGTGGGCGCCAGCTTCATGCGCCCCCACGAGGTCCCGCTCCGCCACCGCATCGGCCTCGACAAGATCATGTGGGGCAGCGACTACCCCCACGACGAGGGCACCCCGCCCTACTCCCGCGAGGCCCTCCGCCTGGCCTACGCGGGCCTGCCCACGGACGAGATCACCGCCATGCTCGCCACCAACGCCGCCCGCGTCTACGGCTTCGACCTCGCCCACCTCGACGCCATAGCGGCCCGCGTCGGCCCGACGGTCGCCGAGATCGCCGCACCCCTGGAGAAGATCCCGGCGGACGCGACGAGCCCGGCGTTCGCGGCGGGCGGTTCCGTACGGGTGTGGTGAGAAGGGGACGAGCCGGACAACGTTACCGACGGTATGTTTCGCCCGGTAGCTGACATCAGGTCTCACATACTTCTGAGTAACAACCCCTAGCGGCATCCCCGTCACCCGCTTTATGGTGCGGGCATGCCGCACCTGCCCGATGTCGTGTTGTGGTCCGTACCCGCCTTTGTTCTGCTCACCGTCGTGGAGATGGTGAGCTATCGCCTCCATCCCGACGAGGATGCAAAGGGCTACGAAGCCAAGGACGCGGCCACCAGCGTCGGCATGGGGCTCGGCAGCCTCGTCTTCGACGCCCTGTGGAAGATACCCATCGTGGCGATCTACGCCGCGGTCTATGAACTCACTCCGCTGCGCGTCCCGGTGCTGTGGTGGACGCTGCTGCTGATGCTGCTCGCCCAGGACTTCTTCTACTACTGGTCGCACCGCGGCCACCACGTCATCCGCATCCTGTGGGCCTGCCATGTGGTCCACCACTCCAGCAAGAAGTTCAACCTCACCACCGCCCTGCGCCAGCCCTGGACGACCTGGACCGTCTGGCCGTTCTACGTCCCGATGATCGCCCTCGGCGTGCACCCGGCCGCGATCGCCTTTTGCTCCGGCGCCAACCTCGTCTACCAGTTTTGGGTGCATACGGAACGGGTCGACAAGCTGCCCCGCCCCTTCGAGTTCGTGCTCAACACGCCCTCCCACCACCGGGTCCATCACGCCTCGCAGGGCGGCTATCTGGACCGTAACTTCGGCGGGATCCTGATCATCTGGGACCGGATGTTCGGCTCGTTCGTCCCGGAGACCGAGCGGCCCGTCTACGGCCTCACCAAGAACATCGACAGCTTCAATCCGCTGCGGGTGGCCACCCATGAGTACGCCGCCATCGCGCGCGACATCAAGGCGGCGAACAGCTGGCGCGAGCGCGCGGGGCGGGTCTTCCGCGGGCCGGGGTGGCAGCCGGCCGCGGGGAGCCGGGCGGCAAAGGCCCCTGCGGCCGCCGTCGAGGAGACCGTCGCGTGACCGCTCGCCTGCCCAGGGCGGAACGGCCCCTGCTGGGCGCCTTCGGCGTGCTCACCGTCGTCCACCTCGGCGCGCTGCTCGCCGGCGCCGCCGGCCTCGCACACCTCACCAAGCCCGCCCTGATGCCGGTGCTCGCCGTCTACGTGCTGGCTCGCGGCGGCCCACCGCTGCTCGCCGGTGCGCTGCTGTTCGGCTGCGGCGGCGACACCTTCCTCCAGATCGGCGGAGCCGGCGGGGGCGCCGCCTTCCTGGTGGGGATGGGGTCCTTCGCCGCCGGGCACCTCTGCTATCTGGTGCTGTGCGCCCGGCACGGGGCGCCGCTGGGCGGCCGTGCCCGTACGGGAACGTTCGGCGGCGTCTACGCCGCGGTCCTGGCCGCGACCGTCGCGCTCCTGTGGGCGGACCTCCCGGCCGACCTGCGGATCCCCGTCGCCGGCTACAGCCTCCTGCTGACCGCGATGGCCTTCGGTGCGCTGCGGGCGGGGCCGTGGGCGGCGGTCGGCGGGCTGCTGTTCCTGCTCTCCGACACCCTGATCGCGAGCGGCATCGCCCACTGGCCGCAGCTGCCCGCCCCGCAGTTCTGGATCATGCTCACCTATGCGGCGGCGCAGCTCGCGCTGGCCGAGGGCGTGCTGCGGGCGGCCGCCGGGCCCGGAGACACGGAGGGGGCCGGGCGGCGAACCACCCGGCCCCGTAAGGCACTTAGCGCCTGAGTCAGCTCTTCACCGCGGCCAGCGCGTTGACGATGCCGTACCCGTAGTGGCTGTTGAGGTGCTTGGTGCCGGTGCAGGTGGCGTCACCGGTGGGGCAGCCGGGGTTGTCCGCCTGCTGCTTGAGCAGCCACTGGAGCTCCTGCGGGCTGGACTTGGGGTGCGTGGTCTTCAGCAGCGCCGCCACTCCCGCGACATGCGGGGTCGCCATGGACGTACCCGCCAGATAGGCCCAGTCGCCGCCCGGCATCGTGGAGAGGATGTTGCCGTTCTTGGCGGGCAGCTCGGGCACCTGCTTCGTGTCGCCGCCCGGCGCCGCCACATCGATCTGGCCCAGGCCGAAGTTCGAGTAGTACGACTTGAGCTTGTGCACCCCGGTCGCGGAGACCGTCACCGTGCCCGGCAGCTGGGTGGGCACGTCCCAGCAGGTCTTGGGATTGATGGTGCGCTCGACGGGCGTCGAGTCGTTGGGGCTCCCGCTGTCGGTGAGCTTCTCGGCCGCGAGGTCCAGGTTCGAGTTTCCCGCCGCGGCGACGTTGAGCACGCCCTTGCCCTGGGCGTACTTCGCGGCCCGGCCGACCGCGTCAATGATCGCCGCCTGATCGGCGTCGTCCTTGCAGTTGAACATCCACGGGTCGACGTCATAGCTGTTGTTGGTCACCTCGACGCCGTGGTCGGCCGCGAAGACAAAGGCGCACACCACGCTCTCGGCGTAGAACAGCGACGTCTCGGGCTCGCTGACCTTGAGGGCGGAGATCTTCACGCCGGGCGCGACGCCCGCCACGCCCACGCCGTTACGGGCCGCGGCGATCGTGCCCGCGACATGCGTGCCGTGGTAGTCGGCGTCCGCGTCCCAGGGCCGCCAGGCCCCTTTGGACGTATCGGCCACGCCGCCCACACAGTTGGCGGACTGCTTTGCGGAGAAGTTCGCCTTCAGGTCCGGGTGGGTGTCGTCCACACCGGTGTCGATGATGCCGACGGTGACGTTCCGGCCGCCGGGGTTCACCTTCGCGGCCTTGTCGGCCTTGATGGCGGGCAGGTCCCACTGCAGCGGTTCGAGCGGCTCCTTGCCGTTCGCCTTCGCCGCCGTGGCCGCCGCCTTGAGCCGGTCCTTCGCCAGGCGGTCGATCTTCTGCGGTTTGCCGACGTCGGTGGTGCCGGACGCCTTGAGCGGCGCGGTACGGGACGCACCCGCCGACTGCACGCCCGCCACCGTGCGTATCGTCTCGGCGAACTTCGGGTTGGCCGAGTGGACGACGATCACGCCTATCTGCTCATGGGCGACGATCACCTTCCCGCCGGCCTTGGCTATCGCCTTCTTCACCTTGCCGACCGTGGCGTGGTCCGGCGCGGCGTTCACGACGTACGAAAGGAGCGGGCCGTCGGTCGTGACCGCGGCGGCGGGGGCGGCGTCCTGAGGCGCGGCGGTGGCCGCGGTCGAAAGGAAGCCGAGGGACGCCGTCAGAGCCAGTCCGAGTGGCAGGGCCAGGGCCCGCGTCTGGATCGGGGATGAGCCATGGGTACTCCACATCATCCGTGAGACCGCCCGTGCACGGGTTTGCGCACGGGCGGATGCAATGAGACGTGAAGTTAGCGGCGATCACCGGCGCTCAGCAATGGAACCGGGAAAAAACCCGTCAGGGATGGCAAATTGACGTCACGTCAAAGCCGTGGTGCGGGGCGGCGTCAGGTGCCGCGCCGCAGCGTGCCGATGCTCAGCGGGGGCAGGGCGACCCGCGGGCCGTACCAGCGGGGGGGCCGTCGTACCACCGGGGCGGCGGGTGGGGGCACCTCCCGCTCGAGCGAAGCCGAGAGTGGGGGAGGGGCGGGCAGCCGGATGCTGCCGTAGGGGTGCCGACGGGGACCGGAGGGCTGCGGGGCCTGCGGGGGCGGCGGAGTCACACCGGGCTCAACGAAGCGCCCGCGCAGCGGTGGCGGCCGGGCCGGCATTCCTGCGATTTTCTTCGCGGTTTCAACCATCCGCCCCCTGTCGCATCGCTGCCGGCGGTTCTACGATGCGCGTGATCCACATCACTTATCCGGGCCTTATTGTCGGCCTCAGTACCAGCCCTACGTGTCAGGAGAATCCGTGAGCGCCGCACCCACTACCGACACCGGGACGCACGAGCCGCCCGACTACAGCCAGGTGCAGTCGAGCGCGGAATTCGCCGAACTGCGCCGCACCCACCGCTCGTTCGCCTTCCCGCTCACCCTCGCCTTCATCCTCTGGTACCTGGTGTACGTACTGCTGTCGAGCTACGCCGGCGGCTTCATGGCCACCAAGGTTGTCGGCCACCTCAATGTCGCCTTCGTCCTCGGCATCGCCCAGTTCGCCACCACGTTCCTGATCGCCTGGTGGTACTCCCGGCACGCCGCCGCCAAGCTCGACCCCAAGGCCGAAGCCATCAAGTCCCGCCTGGAGGGCGTCACCCTCCGCAAGGAAGGTGGCGCATGAACCTCACCCAGCACCTCGCGGCCGGCGGCGCGGGCGAGCACCGCACCCTGATCATCACCCTCTTCGCGGTCTTCGTCGCCGCCACCCTCGGCATCACCGTCTGGGCCGGCCGGCAGACCAAGGGCGCCGAGGACTTCTACGCCGGCGGCCGCCAGTTCAGCGGCTTCCAGAACGGCCTGGCCATCTCCGGCGACTACATGTCCGCCGCGTCCTTCCTCGGCATCGCCGGCGCCATCGCCCTCTTCGGCTACGACGGCTTCCTCTACTCCATCGGCTTCCTCGTCGCCTGGCTGGTCGCCCTCCTCCTGGTGGCCGAACCGCTGCGCAACTCCGGCCGGTTCACCATGGGCGACGTCCTCGCCTACCGGATGCGCCAGCGCCCGGTCCGTACGGCCGCCGGCACCTCCACCATCATCGTCTCGATCTTCTACCTGCTCGCCCAGATGGCGGGCGCCGGCGCCCTGGTCACCCTGCTCCTCGGCATCACCAGCGAGGTCGGCAAGATCCTCGTCGTCGTCCTCGTCGGCATCGTGATGATCCTCTACGTCACCATCGGCGGCATGAAGGGGACCACCTGGGTCCAGATGGTCAAGGCGGTGCTGCTGATCGCCGGCACCCTGCTGATCACGTTCCTGGTGGCGCTCAAGTTCCACTTCAACCTCTCCGAGCTGCTCGGCGCCGCCGCGGAGAACAGCGGCAAGGGCGCCGCCTTCCTGGAGCCCGGCCTGAAGTACGGAGCCACCGCCACCTCGAAGATCGACTTCATTTCGCTGGGCCTCGCCCTGGTGCTGGGCACCGCGGGCCTGCCGCACATCCTCATCCGCTTCTACACCGTCCCCACCGCCAAGGCCGCCCGGAAGTCGGTGAACTGGGCGATCGGGATCATCGGCGTCTTCTACCTGATGACCATCGCGCTCGGCTTCGGCGCCGCGGCCCTGATCAAGCCCGAGGCGATCACCGCCGCCAACAAGGCGGGCAACACCGCGGCCCCGCAGCTCGCCGAGGTGATCGGCGGTGGCGCCGGATCCACCGGCGGCGCGGTGCTGCTCGCCGTCATCTCCGCGGTGGCCTTCGCGACGATCCTCGCGGTGGTCGCCGGGCTCACCCTCGCCTCGTCCTCGTCCTTCGCCCATGACATCTACGTCAATGTCATCCGCAGGGGCAAGGCCACGGAGAAGGAAGAGGTCGCCTCGGCCCGCTGGGCGACCGTCGGCATCGGCGCCGTCGCCATCGCGCTCGGCGTCTTCGCCCGCGGCCTGAACGTCGCCGGCCTGGTGGCGCTCGCCTTCGCGGTCGCCGCCTCCGCCAACCTCCCGACCATCCTCTACAGCCTGTTCTGGAAGCGCTTCACCACCCAGGGCGCCTTGTGGTCCATCTACGGCGGCCTCACCTCCTCCGTCCTGCTGGTCCTCTTCTCCCCGGTCGTCTCCGGCAAGGAGACCTCGATGTTCCCCGGCGCCGACTTCGCCCTCTTCCCACTGGAGAACCCCGGCCTGATCTCCATCCCGCTGGGCTTCCTCCTCGGCTGGCTGGGATCCCTGCTCTCCAAAGAGGAGCCGGACACCAAGAAGTACGCCGAGCTCGAGGTCCGCTCGCTGACCGGAACCGGGGCCCACTAGCCCTCCCCGATGGCGGCTTGAGCCGTCCCTACAGCCAACGGGCGGGGTGGCATCGTAGAGATCTACGACGCCACCCCGCCCACCTCGTGCTTCTGCGCCCTGCTCACCGCCGGACCCATCGCGTAGGCTCGAACACGTACCGAACTGATCCACTGCCGAAGCAATTGATCTACCCCTGTCGGGGAGGGGGCCCAGTGCTCATCGACACTTACGGTCGCGTGGCCACCGACCTGCGCGTTTCGCTGACGGACCGCTGCAATCTGCGGTGTACGTACTGCATGCCCGAAGAAGGGCTGCAATGGCTCGCCAAGCCCGATCTGCTCACCGACGACGAGATCGTCCGGCTGATCACCATCGCCGTACGGGACCTCGGCATCGAAGAGGTCCGCTTCACCGGCGGTGAACCGCTGCTCCGCCCCGGCCTGGTCGGCATCGTCGAGCGCGTCGCACAGCTCACCCCGCGCCCCCAGATGTCCCTGACCACCAACGGCATCGGCCTCCAGCGCACCGCCACCGCGCTGCGCGACGCCGGCCTCGACCGGGTCAATGTCTCCCTCGACACCCTGCGGCCGGACGTCTTCCAGGCCCTGACCCGCCGCAAGCGGCACGAGGACGTCCTGCGCGGCCTGGAGGCGGCCCGCGCCGCCGGCCTCACCCCGGTCAAGGTCAACACCGTCCTGATGCCCGGCCTCAACGCCGACGAGGCCCCCGACCTGCT
Source organism: Streptomyces sp. NPDC048483 (assembly GCF_040651455.1). Lineage (NCBI taxonomy): Bacteria > Bacillati > Actinomycetota > Actinomycetes > Kitasatosporales > Streptomycetaceae > Streptomyces > Streptomyces sp. NPDC048483. The sequence goes on along the minus strand of NZ_JBEZJZ010000041.1, from coordinate 30,799 downwards.
CGCCTGGGCGGTCGAGAACGACTACGAGCTCCGCTTCATCGAGCAGATGCCCCTGGATGCCCAGCACGGCTGGAAGCGCGACGGCATGATCACCGCCGGTGACATCCTCGCCTCGCTGCGCACCCGCTTCGAGCTCACCCCCGAGGGTCAGGAGGCGCGCGGCGCCGCGCCCGCCGAGCGCTGGACCGTCAACGGCGGCCCGCACCGCGTCGGCGTCATCGCCTCCGTCACCCGCCCGTTCTGCCGCGCCTGCGACCGTACGCGGCTGACGGCCGACGGCCAGGTCCGCACCTGCCTGTTCGCCACCGAGGAGACGGACCTGCGGGCCGCCCTGCGCTCGGACGCCCCCGACGCCGAGATCGCCCGCATCTGGAAGCTCGCGATGTGGGGCAAGAAGGCGGGCTCCGGACTGGACGACCCGTCCTTCCTGCAGCCCGAGCGTCCGATGTCCGCGATCGGCGGCTGAGCCGGGCGCCGGGCGCGCGCCGGGGTCACTGCCCGGCGGCCGACGCCTCCCACTCCTCGAGCGTCACCACGTCCTTCAGGAAGCCGCGTACGCCGAGGAACTGCGACAGATGCTCCCGGTGTTCCTCGCACGCCAGCCAGGTCTTGCGGCGGTCCGGGGTGTGCAGCTTCGGGTTGTTCCAGGCCAGCACCCACACCGCGGCCGCGCGGCAGCCCTTGGCGGAGCAGATGGCGGCGCCCGCATCGGCGCCGGGACCGGTCAGGAAATTCGGGAGATCCGGGGAGTTCACGGCCTCAACCCTACGTGCCGCACCCGGCAGCGGACATGGCGACGCCGGGCAGCCACGGGGGGAGCCGCCCGGCGTCGGTCCGTCGCTCCGACGGGGGATGCGGAGCGCGTACGCAGTATGTCACGGGGAATGGTGCGCGGTGCACCGGATCCGCACGATTGATCTGAGCTTTTCTTGAGCTTTGCGGACGCGTGCCGCTCAGCTTCGCTCCCGCCCGGGGTCCGGAGCGTCCGCCTCCGGTGCCTCCGGAACGGATTCCGCGGGCCCGTCCTGGCCGCCCGGCTCCCCGCTGCCCGGTCCCAGCACGGGCCGCGACGGCGGCGGGACGAACGTCGACGGAAGCGAAGGGGCGTTCTCCCGGCCCGCGTTGGCGATCACCACCGCGACGTACGGCAACCCTATGCCCAGCACCAGCATCGCAATGGCAATCGGCCGCTCGATGTTCCACAGCACGGTGGCGAGCACGACCGAAACGCTCCGGATCGCCATCGAGATCACATAACGGCGCTGCCGTCCCCGCACGTCCTCGGACAGCCCCTGCCGCGCCCCGGTGATCCGGAAGGACTGGGCACTGCTCTGCTTCCGCATCACGTTCCACCACCTGCTGTCGTATGCCGGATTCTCCCCGCTTTCCGGGCAGATCCCACGGTACGCCGCGGCTGGGCCGCCTACGAGAGCGGGTCATGCCCAGGGACGCCGGGGCCGGCCGGAGCGATCTGTGGAGACGCCGCTCCGGCATGCGGCGTAGGAGATGCGGAGCGACACTGGCGGGGCACGGTTACCTGCGCGGTGGCCGGCTCCGCGCCGTAAGAGGAGGCGACATGAGTTGGTTGTGGGCCATCATCCTCGGCCTGATCCTGGGTCTGATCGCCAAGGCCGTCATCCCCGGCAAGCAGCAGATCCCCCTCTGGCTGACCGTGATCTTCGGCATGCTGGGCAGCGTCCTGGGCAACTGGGCGGCCACCGGGCTCGGCGTCAACGAGACCTCGGGCATCGACTGGATCCGGCATCTGCTGCAGTTGGCCGGCGCGGTGCTCATCGTCGGCGTGGGCGACCGGTTCTGGGTCGGCACCCGCGGCAAGAAACCCACCGCCTGAGCGCTGCGGACGGACAACGGCGGCCGGTGCGCACAGTGTGCACACCGGCCGCCGCCGGGCCGCCGGGGCTCAGCGCCCCTCGAGCTGCGCGAGCTTGCGCCCGGCCTTGAGGTACGCGGTGCCCGGCGCACCGGCCAGCTTCTCGGCCAGCACCTCGGCCAGCGGCCGTACCGACTCCGCCTCGGCGAGCACCACGGTCTGCTGACCGCCCTCGCCCTCCACGACCAGCCGCAGCGCGTTCTGCTTGGCCAGCCGCCGCGCCGCAGAGGCGCTCGGCGTGAACTCCAGAACCTTCGTCAGCACCGCCGCGACGGTCTCGCCGCCGTGCTCGGCGACATCGACGACCGGCAGCGACTCGACGTCGGCGAAGGACTTCTTGGAGAACTGGGCGACGAACCCGGCCCGCGCGGCCATCGCCGCCTCCAGCCCGTACAGCGCCGCCACGACCTCACCCGCGAGGACCTTCTTGAGGTCCATCGGGTGCAGCGACCGGTCACCGATCCGGCCCAAGGCGAGCGTGATCTCCTCGTCCGTCCACTCCGTCCAGGCCTTCAGGTACGGCTCCATCAGCCGGTCCGGCACCGACATGATCTTGCCGAAGACATCGTCGGCGGGCGCGCCCAGACCGACGTAATTGCCCTTGGACTTGGACATCTTGGCGCCGGTGCCGTCCGTGCCCTCGATCAGCGGCATGGTGACGACCAGCTGCGGCCGCTGCCCGCGCAGCTCCATCAGCTTGCGGCCCATCTGCAGGTTGAGCAGCTGGTCGGAGCCGCCCAGCTCCACATCGCACTCCAACGCCACCGAGTCCAGGCCCTGCGCGATGGGGTACAGCAGCTCCGTCATGGTCAGCCCGGAGCCGGCCGCCAGCCGGTTGCGGAAGTCCTCGCGCTGCAGCAGCTGCGAGGCCGGCACCTGGGCGAGCAGCCCCAGCAGCTCCGGGAAGGTGTACGGCGACAGCCACTCGCTGTTCTGCCGGAAGCTGACCTTCTCGAAGTCGAAGAAGGGGCGCACCTGTTCGCGGTAGGTGGCGAGGTTGTGCGCGATGTCCTCGTCGGTCAGCGGCGGGCGCTCGGCGGTACGGCCCGACGGGTCACCGATCTTGGCCGTGAAGTCGCCGATGATCAGCGTGACGTCGTGCCCCAGCCGCTGGAACCGGCTCAGGATGATCAGCGGGACCGCGTGCCCCAGGTGCACATCGGTCGCCGTCGGGTCGATGCCCAGCTTGATGTGCAGGCCCGTGCCCGCCGCCCGGCGCTCCTCGATCCGCTCGGCCAGCTTGTCCACGCCCGGCAGGACCTCGACCGTACGGGCCGCGATCAGTTCGGCCTGCTCCTTGGCGGGCAGGTCCGTCAGGTCGAGATAGCGCCGGGCGCCCGTCTCCTCGAGCAGCTCCTGGACGGTGGCGTCCGAGGAGAGGTCGGCGGAGAGCAGCGTGCTGGCGCGGGCGACGGATTCGCCGAGGCGTGTCATGGCGTTCCTGATCGATCGTGGGTCCCCAAGGGCGGATCCCCGAGGGGGAAGCAAGAGGCCAGTCTATTCGGTGTCCGCACACCGGCCCCCGCCTCCCCGGCCGGGCAGGCGCGCTCAGCCCCCCGCGTTCACACCCCCTGGCTGACCGAGCTCATGTGGAAGTCCGGGATCCGCAGCGCCGGCATCGCCGCCCGGGTGAAGTAGTCGCTCCACTCGCGCGGCAGGGTCCGCTCCGTACGGCCCGCCTCCACCGCCCGCGACAGCAGATCCACCGGCGACTCGTTGAAGCGGAAGTTGTTGACCTCGCCGACCACCTCGCCCCCCTCGACCAGATAGACGCCGTCGCGGGTCAGCCCGGTCAGCAGCAGCGTGGCCGGGTCGACCTCGCGGATGTACCACAGGCAGGTCAGCAGCAGCGCCGGACCGTCGTGCCCGCTCGCCGCCACCATCTCGTCCAGGGAACGCGAACCGCCCGCCTCCAGAACGAGGTTGTCGATCCCCGGCGCCACCGGAAGACCGGTCAGCGCCGCGCTGTGCCGGGTGGTCGGCAGCCGGTTCAGCACACCGTCGCGCACCCAGTCGGTGGCCGTCAGCGGCAGCCCGTTGTCGAAGACGGACGCATCGTCGCCGGAGGCATGCGCCAGGACGAACGGCGCGCACTCCAGCCCCTGCGCCGCCGGGTCGCTGCGCAGCGTCAGCGGCAGCTCGGAGAGCCGCTCACCCAGCCGGGTACGCGACGCCCCCGCGCCCTCGCCCGTCCTGGAGAAGACCGTACGGCCCTCCGCGGCATCCCGCGCCGACGACGACCACAGCTGGTAGATCAGCAGGTCGGCCACGGCGGTCGGCGGCAGCAGCGTCTCGTACCGCCCGGCCGGCAGCTCGATCCGCCGCCCGGCCCAGCCCAGCCGCCGCGCCAGCTCCGCATCCAGCTCCCGCGGATCGACATCGCCGAAGTCACGGGTGGCACGCCCGGCCCAGGCCGAGCGCGTACGGTCCGGCGACTTGGCGTTCAGCTCCAGCGTCCCGGTGGGCTGGTCGTGCCGCAGCCGCAGCCCGGCCGAGGTGCCCAGGTAGGACGAGACGACCCCGTGGTGCGCGAAGCCGTACAGCTCCCGGCCGCCGGACCGGGCCTGCTGAAAGGCCTCGCCGAGGGCCGGCGCGAACTGCGCGAAGACGTCCGAGGACGTCTCGCCGGGTGCCTCCGTGAAGTCCGCCGACGCCTTCGCCCCGGCCACCAGCGGCTGCGCGTCCTCGGCCGGCCCCGCATCCCGCGCGGCCGCCTCCGCGGCCCGCACCAGCGGCTCCAGCTCGTCCGCGGTCACCGCCGACCGCGAGACCACCCCCGACGCGGTGCCCTGCCCGCCGTCCACCGTCGCCATGACGGTCAGCGTCCGGCCGCGGGTGACGCCGTTGGTGGTGAGCGCATTGCCCGCCCAGCGCAGATTGGCGCTGGAGTGCTCATCGGCGATCACCACACACCCGTCGGCACGGGACAGCTCGAGAGCCCGCTCGACGATCTCGTGCGGTGCGTTGCGTCGGCTCGTACGAGGCGTACGCGTGCTCATCGACCGGCCTCCTGCGTCGTGTTGAGGATGTTGACGCCCTCGAACAGGGCCGACGGGCAGCCGTGCGACACCGCCGCGATCTGCCCCGGCTGCGCCTTGCCGCAGTTGAAGGCCCCGCCCAGGACGTAGGTCCCCGGGCCGCCCACCGCGGTCATCGAGCCCCAGAAGTCGGTGGTGGTCGCCTGATAGGCGACATCGCGCAGCTGCCCGGCCAGCCGGCCGTTCTCGATGCGGAAGAACCGCTGGCCGGTGAACTGGAAGTTGTAGCGCTGCATGTCGATCGACCACGACCGGTCGCCGACGACATAGATGCCGCGCTCCACCCCCGCGATCAGCTCCTCGGTGGACGGCCCGTCCGGCGCCGGACGGAGCGAGACATTGGCCATCCGCTGCACCGGCACATGGCCCGGCGAGTCCGCGAACGCGCACCCGTTGGAGCGTGCAAAGCCCGTCAACTTGGCGATTCTGCGGTCGAGTTGATAGCCGACCAGGGTCCCGTCCCGGACCAGGTCCCAGGACTGCGCGGCCACGCCCTCGTCGTCGTAACCGATCGTCGCCAGGCCGTGCTCGGCGGTGCGGTCACCCGTCACATTCATGATCTCCGAGCCGTACGCCAGCTTCCCCAGCTGGTCGAAGGTGGCGAACGAGGTGCCCGCGTACGCCGCCTCGTACCCCAGCGCCCGGTCCAGCTCGGTGGCGTGCCCGATCGACTCATGGATGGTCAGCCAGAGGTTCGACGGGTCCACCACCAGGTCGTACGCGCCCGGCTCGACGCTCGGTGCGCGCATCTTCTCGGCGAGATGGTCCGGGATCCGCGCCAGCTCGCCGTCCCAGTCGTACGTGTCGCCGGTGAGGTACTCCCAGCCGCGGCCCACCGGAGGGGCGAGGGTGCGCATCGAGTCGAACTCGCCGCTGGCCTCGTCCACCGCGACCGCCGTCAGCTGCGGATGCAGCCGGACGCGCTGCTGGGTGGTGCTGGTCCCCGCGGTGTCCGCGTAGAACTTGTTCTCCTGGACGGTCAGCAGCGAGGCATCCGCATGTGCCACTCCGGGCGCCGCCAGCAGCCGCGCGCTCCACTCGGCCAGCAGCCCGGTCTTGTCCGCATCCGGTACGCCGAACGGATTGATCTCGTACGAGGAGATCCACGTCCGGTCCGGGTACGCGGGCTCGGCGGCCAGCTCGACCCTCTCGCCCACCCGTCGCCCACCACCACCCTTCGAGGGAAGCGCTTCGCGCCCTTTGTTTGCGGCCTCGATCACCTTGGCGGACAGCTTCGCCATCGCCACCGCCTGCGACGCCACCCGCGCCGCCGCGTCCATCGTCAGATCCACCCCGGAGGCAAACCCCCAGGCACCGCCGTGCACCACCCGCACCGCATAGCCGAGGTCGGTGGTGTCGGAGGTCCCGGAGGTACGGGCGTCGCGCAGCCGCCAGGCCGCGCTGCGCACCCGCTCCAGGCGGAAGTCGGCGTGTTCGGCGCCCAGCGCGCGGGCCCGCGCCAGCGCGGCGTCGGCCAGCGCGCGCAAGGGCAGCGCCAGGAAGGTCTCATCCAGGGCATGGGGTGCAGCAGGCACGTCTTCCTCCCGTAGTCGGCGCCTAGATCATGCCTGGTTCTGTGGGGACCCGACAGTGACCGGCGCAAGCCCCTGTGCGGGCTCGATTCCTCGGAAAGCCCTCGTGACCGATAGTTTCGTAGCGAACTCAGGACGGATCAGGAAACGGAAAGGGTGATCTTTTGAGCCGCTCGGTTCTGGTCACCGGAGGCAACCGCGGCATTGGCCTTGCCATTGCCCGTGCCTTCGCCGAGGCAGGCGACAAGGTCGCCATCACCTACCGCTCGGGCGAGCCCCCCGCGGGATTTTTGGCCGTGAAGTGCGACATCACGGACAGCGAGCAGGTCGAGCAGGCGTACAAGGAGATCGAGGAGAAGCAGGGCGCGGTCGAGGTGCTGGTGGCCAACGCCGGCGTCACCCGCGACCAGCTGCTGATGCGGATGTCCGAGGAGGACTTCACCTCGGTCATCGAGACCAACCTGACCGGCACGTTCCGGGTCGTCAAGCGCGCCAACCGGGCGATGCTGCGGGCCCGTAAGGGACGGGTCGTGCTGATCTCGTCCGTGGTCGGCCTGATGGGCGGCCCGGGGCAGGCGAACTACGCCGCCTCCAAGGCGGGCCTGGTGGGCTTCGCCCGCTCGCTCGCCCGGGAGCTGGGCAGCCGCAACATCACCGTCAACGTCGTCGCCCCCGGCTTCGTCGACACCGACATGACCCGTTCGCTCACCGACGAGCAGCGGGACAACATCATGAAGCAGGTACCGCTCGCGCGTTATGCGCAGCCCGAGGAGATCGCCGCCTCGGTCCGCTTCCTGGCCTCCGACGAGGCCGCGTACATCACTGGAGCCGTCATTCCCGTCGACGGCGGATTGGGCATGGGTCACTGATCAGCATGAGTGGAATCCTTGCAGGCAAGCGCATCTTGGTGACCGGAGTCCTCACCGAGGGGTCCATCGCCTTCCACGCGGCGAAGGTCGCGCAGGAGCAGGGCGCGGAGGTCGTTCTCACCGGCTTCGGACGGGTCTCGCTCGTGGAGCGCATCTCCAAGCGGCTGCCCGAGCCGACCGCGGTCATCGAGATGGACGTCACCAACCAGGAGCACCTGGACGGTCTGGCCGCCAAGGTCGGCGAGTACTTCGGTGACGACGAGGGCATCGACGGCATCGTGCACTCGATCGCTTTCGGTCCGCAGGGCGCCTTCAACTTCCTGGAGGCGGGCTGGGAGGACGTCTCGACCGCGCTGCAGGTCTCCGCGTACTCCCTGAAGTCGCTGACCATGGCACTGCTGCCGCTGATGGAGAAGCGCGGCGGCGGCTCGGTCGTCGGCATCACCTTCGACGGGTCGATTGCCTGGCCGAAGTATGACTGGATGGGCGTCGCCAAGGCCGCCCTGGAGTCCACCGGGCGTTACCTGGCCCGTGACCTGGGCGGGCGGAACATCCGCGTCAACATGGTCTCGGCCGGCCCGATCAAGTCGATGGCCGCCAAGTCCATCCCGGGCTTCGAGGAGCTGGCGGACGTCTGGAACCACCGCGCGCCGATCGGCTGGGACCTGGCCGACCCGGAGCCGGCGGGCCGCGGCGTCGTCGGTCTGCTGTCGGACTTCTTCCCGAAGACGACGGGTGAAGTCGTGCACGTCGACGGCGGTGTGCACATGATGGGCGCCTGACGCCGATCCCGCATCCGTACTGCCCGTCCCGGTCCGCCGGGGCGGGCAGAACGCGTTTTCGAGTCGAGAAGCGGCGGCCCCCGCCACACACTGGATGAGGCGTCCGGGACGAGCCCGGCGCCTCGTTCCCGGCGCATCGTGGGGAGGTCCGGCATGCCTGCATCCCACCGCCGTACGGCAGCCTTTGCCGTCACCCTCGCCGCCCTCCTGGGCGCCACCGCCTCGGCCGCGCGGGCCGTGCCGCCCGCCCCCGCCGACGATCCCCGGGACATGCCGCGCGCCCAGTGCCGTACCGCCGTCGTGGGCAGCACCGGCACCGCCCGCTGCTTCAACCCCAACGGGACCATCAGCCGGGTGCGGCTGCACATCGAGTGCAGCCGCTGGTACGACCCGGACGTGGACACCCGCGCCGTGCCGGTCGGCCCGGCCGGGCAGATCACCGTGGCCGGGCGCTGCTGGCAGGAGATCGAGGACCTCTGGGTCAGCCAGGATCCGGGGTGAGCGGCCGGAGCGCCACCCACCTGGTGCCCGCCCGGGAATACGGCCCCGGGAATACGGCCCCGGGAATACGGCCCCGGGAATACCGCCCCGCCCCCGCCACGTTCTGGCCCCGCAGGGGGCGCCCGCAACCCCTAGGGGATCTGTTCCCCCGCCCCTTAGGGATCAGCCCCGACGCCCCGGCCCACCCGCCCCCGGCCAGGGCCCACCCGCCCCCGGCCCGTGATCAGCCCCGCTTCAGCGCCGGGAACCGGCAGCCGAAGGAGTGCCCGCTCGCCTCGGAGGCGGCCAGGTCGGCGTCGCCGGCGCGGATCGCCTCGACCAGGCGGGCATGGTCCAGATGTGCCTCGGGCCGCAGCACCTTGCCGACGTCGGCCCGCAGGAAGTCGCGCAGTACGCCCCCGAGGTCGGCGTAGATCTCGGCGAGCACCTCGTTGTGCGAGGCCGCCACCACCGCCATGTGCAAGGTCGCGTCCGCCTCCACGAACGCCTCGGCCGCCCCGGAGTCCCAGGCCGCCTCGCGCCGCTCCAGCAGGGTGTCGAGCTGCCGCAGGTCCTGCTCCGTACGGCGCTGCGCGGCGAGCCGGGCGGCCTCGGCCTCCAGGGCGCTGCGCAGCTCGGCGACATGGCGCGGGTCGGCCTCCGCGAAGCGGCGGTTCATCACCCCGGCCAGCTCGCTGGTGGCGACCACATAGGTGCCCGAGCCCTGCCGGATGTCCAGCAGCCCGTTGTGCGCCAGCGCCCGTACGGCCTCGCGGACGGTGTTACGGGCCACCCCCAGCTCCTCGACGAGCTCCGGCTCGGTCGGGATGCGGGCGCCCACCGGCCACTCGCCGGATGTGATCTGGGCGCGCAGCTGCGCAATCACCTGGTCGGCCAGTGCGGACCGGCGGGGCGAGGTCAGGGGCATGACGGTGCTCCGGAGGGTGGGGCGGACGGACGGCTGCGCGGACGCCGGCGGGGCCTTGCGGCCCGCGGCGTGGTGATGCGCGACGGCAGAGGCTATCCATAACCGCCCTCCTCACGCGGGGTCACGAGTGATCACGAGTGGACAAATATTCATCCCATGATTCTATGATGGCGCCCATGGCAGACGACGACCTCGCGACCCTCGGCCCCACCGCCGAGCCCGCCACGACCCCGCGCCCCCTCGAGACCAGCGACAACGCCTCCGGCGCTCCCAAGCCCGGCGGCGCAGGATCGAGCTGGCTGCCCCGGATCGTGATCGCCGGGATCGTCCTTGCCGCGCTCAACCTCCGCCCCGCCGTCACCAGCCTCGGCGCGCTCCTGGAGGAGGTCCGCGACGGCCTCGGCATGAGCGGCACCGTCGCCGGGCTGCTGACCTCCGTACCGTCCCTGTGCTTCGCCGTCTTCGGTTTCGCGGCACCCCGGCTGGCCAGGCGTTTCGGTCCCGGGGCCATCGTCTGCGGCGGCATGGCCGCGATCGCCGTCGGCATCGCGGTACGGCCGTTCACCGGCGGCACCACGGGCTTTCTCGCCGCCAGCGCGCTGGCCCTGGCCGGTATCGCGCTCAGCAATGTCCTGATGCCGGTCGTCATCAAGAGCTGGTTCCCCGACCGGGTCGGTCCGATGACCGGCCTGTACTCCATGGCGCTGGCCCTGGGCACCTCGCTCGCCGCGGCGGCCACCGTCCCCATGACGTCCGCGCTGGGCGGCAGTTGGCAGAGCGGACTGGCGGTGTGGGCGGCGCTCGCCGCCGTCGCCGTACTGCCCTGGCTCGCGGTGGTCCGCCGCCGTTCCGCCGCCGCGGGGCCGCCCACGGGCGGTGCGGCGCCCGCCGCGGAACCCCCCGTACGGATCACCTCGTCGCCGACCGCCTGGGCGCTCGCCGTCTTCTTCGGCCTCCAGGCCACCGCCGCGTACATCACCATGGGCTGGATGCCGCAGATCTTCCGCGACGCCGGGGTCTCCGCGGGCACCGCCGGTGTGCTGCTCGCCGTCACCATGGCGATGGGCGTGCCGCTCTCGTTCGTCCTGCCGCGGGTGGCCTCCCGGATGCGGCACCAGGGTCCGCTCGCGGTGGGCCTCGCCGCCTGCGGCCTGGCCGGTTACGCCGGGCTGTGGCTGGCCCCGGCCGCCGGTGCCTGGGCCTGGGCGGTGCTGATGGGCATCTCCAACTGCTCCTTCCCGCTGGCCCTGACCATGATCGGGATGCGGTCCACCAGCTCGGCCGGCGTCGCCAAGCTCTCCGCCTTCGCGCAGTCCGTCGGCTATCTGATCTCCATCCCCGGGCCGCTGCTCGTCGGCACGCTCTACCAGCACAGCGGCGGCTGGGGCCTGCCGATCGCGCTGATGGCCGGGCTGCTGGTGCCGCAGATGGTGGTGGGCGTACTGGCAGGCCGGGACCGCCGCATCGAGGACGAGAAGTGAGTGCGACACTGGGCGCATGCCAGTGCTCGAACCGAACCCGCAGGGCGGCCAGAAGAAGCTGCTCCTCGTCCTGGGCCTCATGCTCGGCGTGACCGTCGTCGTCGCGGTCATCGCGAGTATCGCCGCGCCCTGACGGGCCCCGTGGGTGGGGCAGGCCCCCCGGTCCCCTAGGGGACGGGCATCAGGGGTCAATGGGTGGCTTCCCGGATAGGCACGGCCGCCGGAGATCCGTAGCTTCGAGGCACACCGCCCGGCGCGGTGGGCGCGCCGCACCCCGCGGCCGCGCAGCCCCCCGATCCGCCACGGAGGCGATCCCCATGTCCGCCGCATTCCGCAGGCCGCCCGCCACCAAGGCCCCCGGACTGCGGATACGGCTGCCGTGGTGGGCGGTGGCCCTGCCGGTGGTCTCCTTCATCACCCTGCTGGCGCTGATGGCGAGCCCGTCGGAGGCGAGCGCGGCCGGGGCGTCCCGGAGCGGGCTTGCGGCGTTGCTGGACCTCCTGGCGAGGCTGGTGGGAGTGGGGGTCTGATGATCTTGCGGGCCCGCCCGTCACCCGCCAGGGGGGAGCCCCTCAACACCCCGCGCCCCGTGCTGCTTTTCATGCGAAGCTGGGACGCATGAGCGTCGATACACCTCGCCGTATTGTCCTCCTCCGACATGCAAAGGCCGAATGGTCGCAGGAGAGCGACCATGAGCGCCCGCTCGCCGACCGCGGCCGCCGGGACGCCCCGGCCGCCGGACGCTGGCTGGCCGGAACGGGAATCACCCCCGATCTGACCCTCTGCTCGACGGCCGCACGTACCCGTGAGACATGGAAGCTCGCCGTCCACGAGCTCCCGCAGCGGCCCAGGACCGTCTACGAGGAGCGGCTGTACGAAGCCTCCCTCGGCGAACTGATCGCGCTGCTGAACGAGACCTCCGACGACGTCGACGACCTGCTGCTCATCGGGCACAACCCGGGGATGCACGCCCTGGCCGACGCGCTGTCGGGCGAGGCGGAGGGCGACCTGCTGCCCCGGATGAACCGCAGCGGCTTCCCGACGGCCGCCGTGGCCGTGATCACCTTCGACGGCTCATGGAAGTCGGTCGAGCACGGCGTCGGCCGGCTGGCCGCGTTCTGGACGCCGCAGAGCTGAGACCACCGGCCGCGCGACAAGCCGTACGAGAAGGGCCCCGGAGCGTTACCGCCGGGGCCCTTCCGTCATGTCAGGAAACCTGCCCTTGACGCGTACCGGGCGCAGCCCGCAGCCCGCGTCACTCGGCGTGCGTGTCCGCCGCCTCGACCTCTTCGCGGGTGACGCCCAGCAGATAGAGCACGGTGTCCAGGAACGGCACATTCACCGCGGTGTGCGCCGCCTCCCGTACGACCGGTTTGGCGTTGAAGGCGACCCCCAGGCCCGCCGTATTGAGCATGTCCAGGTCGTTGGCGCCGTCGCCGATCGCCACGGTCTGGTCCAGCGGCACCCCGGCCTCCTGCGCGAAGCTGCGCAGCAGCCGCGCCTTCCCGGCCCGGTCCACGATGTCGCCGGTCACCCGGCCGGTGAACTTGCCGTCCGCGATCTCCAGGGTGTTGGCGGAGGCGAAGTCCAGCCCCAGCTCTTCCTTGAGCGCGTCGGTGACCTGCGTGAATCCGCCCGATACGACGCCGACTTGATAGCCGAGCCGCTTGAGGGTCCGCACCAGGGTGCGGGCCCCGGGGGTGAGCCGTACCTCCTTGCGGACGGTCTCCACCACGGAGGCGTCCAGCCCGGCGAGCAGCGCGACCCGGGCGTGCAGCGACTGCTCGAAGTCCAGCTCACCGCGCATCGCGGCGGCGGTCACCTCGGCGACCTCGGCCTCGCACCCGGCGTGCGCCGCGAACAGCTCGATGACCTCGTCCTGGATGAGTGTGGAGTCCACATCCATCACGACCAGCCGCTGCGCCCTGCGCTGCAGCCCCGCCGCGACCACCGCGACATCCACGCCCAGCCGTGCGGCCTCCGGGGCCAGCACCGTGCGCAGCGCATCGGTCGCCGCACCGGACACCGCGAATTCGACGGCGGTCACCGGATACTTCGCAAGCCGGAAAATACGGTCGATATTGCCGCCCGAGGACGTTATGGCGGCGGCGATGGCGGCGGTCGACTCCGCGGTGAGCGGGTGCCCCAGCACCGTCACGTGCGAGCGGCCGACACCGCGCGGCCGGTTGTCGCCCCGGCCGGAGATGATCTCCGCCTGGAGGTGCAGCGACTCGGCCCAGCTGTGCACGGTGGCGCGGAGGTCGCCCTCGGACGAGCCGGTGGTGCCCTGGCCGGGGGAGGGGGCGGTGACCAGCGCACACAGCGTGATCCGGCCCCGGGTCACCACCTGCTCGATGTCCACGACATCGACGGAGTAGGCGGCGAGGGTGTCGAAGAGACCTGCGGTGATGCCGGGCCGGTCCTTCCCGAAGATCTTCACGAGGAGGGTCGGTACGTCATCGCCCGGTACGGCGGTGGCAGGCGGGATCTGCGATGCGCTCATGGTGGTCATACGGTAACCGGCGGCCGGGCACGCCCGTACAGGTGTCCGTGCCTCGGACCGCGCGTCCGCCCGACTGCCGCGCCCGCACCGCACCGCGCCCCGCCCGCCGGGCCGCGGGCGATCGTTATGGACTCGTGTCCGGTCCGTCCCGCAGGGTTGCCCCGTAAGGGTGAGGCGACGCCCCAACTCCCCTTTTGTTGCGACCATTTCGGATCATCGGCGGTACGCAGAACCGCTGTGACCACCCGCAATACGGCGATCCCCGGTCATCTACGGGCCCTTCCGGCCCTCGGGGAGGCATTGCCGGACGTCGCCGCGAGGCCGATGCGCCCCGCTCCCCTCCCGGTTTCCGGTCGGCGGGCCGAGCCTGAAATAGTTCCTCACGATGATTCGCCATCCCTGACTTCCCATCCAGGGTGTCGCTCGGGGGACTATGTAATGGGGCATGGAGTGCCTGAACTCGTACTCGAATTGAACGGAAGGACCTGGACGCTCGATCCGTCCCGGTCGTACAACGTGGGGCGTGATCCGCAGGGCGACATGGTGCTCGACGACGCCAGGGTCTCCTGGCGGCATGCCACCGTCCGGTGGTCCGGTCGTAGCTGGATCATCGAGGACCACGGCAGCACCAACGGCACCTATGTGCAGGGCCAGCGGATCCATCAGATGGAGATCGGCCCCGGCTCGGCGGTGCACCTGGGCAATGCGACCGACGGCCCGCGGATCAGCCTCTCGGCCGCCGCCGCGCCGGCCGCCGGCGGCTTCAACGCGCCGCCCGCGATGGCACCGCCCCAGCAGGCCCAGCAGGCCCAGCAGGGCTGGCAGGCCCCGCCCGCGCAGCAGCCCGCCCAGCAGGGCTGGCAGGCGCCGCCGCAGGGCCAGCAGCCGCCGTACATCCCGCCGCAGCAGGCCGTGCCCCCGCAGCAGCCCGCGCCGCAGCAGCGCCCCGCCCAGAAGGCGGGCGGCCCGGCCCCGCAGGCCCAGGGCGACCGCAGCCCGACCAGCTTCCACCGTCTCGACTCGGGACGGGTGATGCGCATCGGCCGTGCGCTGGAGAACGAACTGGTCGTCTCCGACCTCCAGGTCTCCCGCCTCCACGCCGAATTCCGGGTCACCCCCGACGGCCGCTTCGAGATCCATGACCTCGGCAGCCACAACGGCACGTACATCAACGGTCAGCCGGTCCCCAAGTCCGGCAAGGCGCCCGTCGGCCCGAACGACATCATCGGCGTCGGCCACTCCACCTTCCGGCTGGTCGGCGACCGCCTCGAGGAGTTCGTCGACACCGGCGAGGTCTCCTTCTCGGCCCGCCACCTCACGGTCACCGTCGACGGCGGCAAGCAGATCCTCAAGGACGTCTCCTTCGGCGTCCCCGAGAAGTCGCTGATCGGCGTCATCGGCCCGTCCGGCTCCGGCAAGTCCACGCTGCTCAAGGCGCTGACCGGCTACCGGCCCGCCAACCAGGGCGATGTCCTCTACGACAACCGGAACCTCTACAAGGAGTTCGCCGCGCTCCGCCAGCGCATCGGTCTGGTCCCGCAGGACGACATCCTGCACAAGGAACTGACCGTCCAGAAGGCGCTGCGCTACGCCGCCAAGCTCCGCTTCCCCGGTGACACCGCCGAGGCCGAGCGCGAGGCCCGGATCAACGAGGTCCTGCACGAGCTCAAGCTGCATGTGCACAGGGAGAAGAAGGTCACCTCGCTCTCCGGTGGCCAGCGCAAGCGCGTGTCGGTGGCCCTGGAGCTGCTGACCAAGCCGTCGCTGATCTTCCTGGACGAGCCGACCTCCGGCCTCGACCCGGGCATGGACCGCGATGTCATGCAGCTGCTGCGCGGCCTCGCCGACGACGGCCGCACCGTCCTGGTCGTCACCCACTCGGTCGCCGAACTCGGCATCTGCGACAAGCTGCTGGTGATGGCGCCGGGCGGCGGCGTGGCCTACTTCGGCCCGCCCGAGGAGGCGCTGAACTTCTTCCAGTACGACACCTGGGCGGATGTCTTCTCGGCCTTCGAGAACTACCGCGACTACGACTGGATGGGCCGCTGGCGCGGCTCCCCGCACTACCAGATGTACGCCGCGGACATCGACGCCGTCGCCCCGCAGTCGGTCAACGTCCAGGCGCCGCCGGCCCGGATGCAGAAGTCCCAGAGCTGGGGCTCGCAGCTGTGGACGCTGATGCGGCGCTATGTCTCCGTGCTCGCCTCCGACCGCGGCTTCCTCGGGCTGATGGTGATCCTGCCCGCGGTGCTCGGCATCGTCTCGATGCTGATCCCCAGTGACTTCGGCCTCGGTTACGGACCGGACGAGAAGCACCGCACCAACCGCGATGCCAGCACGATCATGCTGATCCTTGCGGTCGGTATGTGCTTCTCCGGCGCCGCCAACTCCGTCCGTGAGCTGATCAAGGAACGGGTCATCTACGAGCGCGAACGGGCCACCGGCCTGTCGCGGTCGGCGTATCTGATGTCCAAGATCATCGTGCTCGGCGTGGTCACCGCCTTCCAGGGCGTGATCATCGCGGCGATCGGCTTCTCGACCCGCAACATGCCCACCCAGGGCCTCATCGTGAAGAACCTCCCGGCCATCGAGATGGCGCTGGCGATCATCGCGCTGGGCTTCACCTCGATGATGTTCGGCCTGGTCATCTCCTCGCTGGTCAAGACCTCCGAGAAGACCATGCCGCTGCTGGTCATGTTCGCCATCGTCCAGGTCGTCTTCACCGGCGTGCTCTTCCAGCTCTTCGACACCCCCGGCGTCGCCCAGGTCGCCTGGCTGATGCCGTCGCGCTGGGCCGTCGCCGCGATGGGCGCGACCGCCGACATGAACACGCTGCTCCCGTGGGATCCGGGCAACCTCGACAAGGGCATCCCGCCGAACCCCGACCCGCTGTGGAAGCACCAGACCGGCGTCTATGTGATGGACATGATCATCATGATTGCGCTGGGCGTGCTGCTCGCCTTCGTCGTCGCCCGCCTGCTGCGCCGCCACGAGCCGGAGGTCATGCGCAAGTAACGGTCACCGGAAAACGGCACGCCCGAGGGGCGGCACCCGACAGCGGGTGCCGCCCCTCGGCGGTGTGCAAGCGGGAACCGGCGGCTCAGTAGGCCGAGTTCACGTTGTCCATCGAGCCGTAGCGGTGCTGCGCGTAGTGGCAGGCCGTCACGATGTTGGCGACCGGGTCGTAGCTGTCCCAGGACGTGCCGGCGATGTGGTACTGCTTGAAGGTCGGGTCGATGACCTGCAGCAGACCCTTGGACGGGATGCCGTTCTGGGCGTTGATGTCCCAGAGGTTGATGGCCTTCGGGTTACCGGACGACTCCCGGATGATGTTCCGGTAGATGCCGTTGTAGGTGCCCGGGATGTCGTGCTGGTCCATGACGTGCAGCGCCTCGCGGATCCAGCCGTCCAGGTTGTTCGGGTAGACCTTCTTGGCGGGCTGCGGCGCGGCGGTGCGTACCGCGGACCGGCTCGCGACGACCTTCGCCTTGCGCGCCTTGTCGGCCTTGGCCTTCGCCGCGGCGGCGGCCTTGGCCTTGGCGGCCTTCTCGGCGGCGGCCTTCTTCGCGGCGGCCTCGGCCTTGGCCGCGGAGGCGGTGGTGGAGGCCTGCTTGGCGACGGTGGCCTGCTGGCTCTTCGCCGCGGTGGCGACCTCGCTGAACGCGACCGGCTTGACGTTGATGTTCTCGGCGGCAGCGGCCTGCCCCGAGCTCTCCCCCTGGTCGGCGCCCGGGACGATCGAGAGGACCAGGGCGGCGGCACCGGCCGCGGCCACACCGGCCACGGAAATCTTGTGAGTACGGGTGAAGCGGGTGAATCCAGGAATGGCGTGCTTAGGCATGGCTGGGTTGACCTCTCCAATGGGGGACATCGCAAGGGCCATCGGCGGCGGATTACGCCGAGTTCTGATCACGGCGCCTTGCGACGGGAGCCATTGTTAGCGGCCGAAAATTCGCCCGGCAATGGTGTGACGTACGACCCGGGTTAGTGGAACCGGGGGGCCGAGAATTGCATCGGGCCCAGACAGCGCCCAGCTCACACCGTCTTTACGGACCACTAACCCGACTCGTAAGTGACCTGCGTCCTATGCGCGGCGTCACATTGCCGAAGCGTTTATCTCGCCAGTGGTAATTGCAAACGCACAGCCCGTATCCGTCAGATTTCCACTATCACTTGATTTAGCCTTTTTCGGGTCAAATCGGGCACTTCGCATTCCGCTGCCGGATACCCCACCGGAATCACGGCAAAGGCCTTCTCGTTGGCCGGCCGCCCCAGTACCTCCTGGAGAAACCGCATCGGACTCGGCGTGTGCACCAGCGCCGCCAGCCCCGACAGATGCAGCGCCGACAGCAGCATGCCGACCGCGATCCCGACCGACTCGTCCACGTAGTAGTGCTTGCGCCTGCTGCCGTCCGCGCCCAGCCGGTACCGCTGCTGGAAGACCACGATCAGCTGCGGTGCATCGGTCAGATGCGGCTTGACCTCATCGGTGCCCAGTGGCCGCAGCGCCGCCAGCCACTCCTCGCCCAGCCGCCCCGCGTACGAGACGCGCTCCTCCCCCTCGGCCGCCGCCCGGATCCTGCGCCGTACCTGGGGGTCCTTGACCAGCACGAACGTCCACGGCTGCTGATGCGCCCCGGACGGCGCGGTGGCCGCACAGGCGATCGCGTCCTTCACCACCTGCTCCGGCACCGGGTCGCCGGCGAACTGCCGTACCGTCCGCCGCCGGCCCATCCGCTCCCGCAGCTCGGCGGCGCGCGCCAGCGACTCCTCGGCGGGTATCCGCTCCGGCCGGTACGGCACCGGCCGGTACGGCTGCCCATGGACCGGCGTCCAGCTCCTGGCGTCCCGCGGCTCCTGCGGCCTGTTCATCGAGTGCGACATGCGCCGAGTCTGGAACTCACCCGGGCAGTACGAGATGCAGGTCGCCGAATTCATGCCACAGACAGCGCCGTTCGACCGCCGCCGCATACGCCCGCTCCAGCACGTCCCTGGCCGCCACCGCCCCCAGCATCAGCAGATGCGAGGCCGTCGGCTCGTGCAGCCCCGTGAGCAGCCCGTCCACCGCCCGCACCCCGCGCTGCGGGGTCACCACCAGATCCGTCCAGCCGGTCGCGGCCCGCACCCGCCCGTCCGCCCCGGTGGCCGACTCCAGGGCCCGTACGGCGGTGGTGCCGACGGCAATGATCCGGCCGCCGCCCGAGGCGCGCGGCCCCGCACGGCGCCGCGCCCGCGCCGCGTTCACCAGCCACGCCGTCGCCGCCGGCACCACGAACCGCTCCGCATACGGCGGCTCGAAGGCCTCGGCCGACGCCACCCCCGTATGCAGCGAGATCGGCGCGAACTGCACCCCCGCACTGACCAGCCGCGCCACCAGCCCCGCCGTGAAGGGCCGGGCCGCGCTCGGCATCTCCGCGCTGCCCACGCCGGGGGAGTCCACCGCGAACACCGTCTGATACGCGGACAGCGGCTGGTCCCGGTCCGTATAGCCGTACCGGATCGGCCGCCCGTACCGCCGCATCACCTCCGCCGCGGTGCCACCGGTCACCCGCCCCCACCACAGCCGTACGCCCCCGGGGGCCACCGGCGCTTCCAGGGCCAGCCGCGCCCCGCCCGGCAGCCGCACCACCGCGCCCTGGGGGCCGCCCGCCCGCGGCCGGGTGCTGCCCCGCCCGTCCGGGGACCGCAGCTCCACCGCCCAGCACCCGGCCACCGTCCGGCCCGCCGGATGCCACCGGTCGCCCCGCGTCGAGAAGTGCACCACCACCGGCTCGCCGCGCCCCCGCCCGTCCCCGACCCGGCCGTCCACCGCCGCCGGCAGCGTCCGCGAGGTGTTCACCACCAGCACGTCCCCCGCCGTCAGCAGCCGGGGCAGCTCCCCGAACGCGTGATGCCCGGCCTCGTCCGCACCCCGGCTCACCAGCAGCCGTACGGCATCGCGGCCCAGCCCCGGCCCCCGCTGCTCGGCCGGCACCCTGGCCGACAGCTCCTCCGGGACCCGCAGCGCATCCGCGATCACCGGATGCCGTCCAGCAGCTCCGCCGCCACATACCGTCCGCTCGGCGCCGAACCGTCCAGCAGCCGCAGCAGCGCGGGTACGACGCTCTCGGGCAGCGGGCGCCCCGAGTCGTCCTCGACCGGGATGGCCGCCGCATACAGATCCGTCCGCATGTCGCCCGGATCCACCCACCACACCCGCAGCTCCGGCTCCTCCACCGCCAGCACCGCCGACTGCTGGTCCAGCGCCGCCTTCGTCGCTCCGTAACCGCCCCACGTCCCGTACGCCGCGACGGCCGCATCCGAGCTGATGGAGAGAACAGCCCCGTATGCACCTATTGCACCCTCTGCCCCTATATAGGGAGACGACTCCCTGTGGGGAGACGACTCCGAGGGCGCGCGCAACAGCGGCAGCGCCTCCTGTACGAGCCCCAGCGGCGCCACCACATTCACCTCCAGCGCCGCCCGCAGCCCGTCCAGCGGCTGGTCCGCCAGCCGCACCAGCGGCTCGGCGCCCAGCACGCTCGCGTTGTTCACCAGCAGATCGAGCCCGCCCAGTCCGCGCGCCGCGGCCACCAGCGCCGCCCGGTGCCGGCCGTCCACCACATCCCCGGGCAGCGCCACGACGCGCGCCCCCGCCGCCCGCAGCCGATCCGCCGCCTCCTCCAGCGGCCCGGCCGACCGGGCATCCACCACCAGGTCCCAGCCCCGCCCGGCCAGCGCCGCGGCCAGCGCCCGGCCCAGCCCCTTCGATGCTCCCGTGATGATCGCCACCGGCATGATCGCGTCCCCTTTTCCGGACCGGATGCGGACCGGGACGGCTCTCCCGGTCCTTCGCCCCCAACGTAGGAACGCGGCGCAACCGAGGGCGTCGGGCATCCGACGGGCCCTGGTCAGGGCATTCGGCCTAGGCCCCGGGACGTAGGCGGGGGACGTCGCGGGACCGATACGGGCCGGTCACCGCGCCGGTACGGTGAAGCCATGAGCAACGGTCCGGGGGACGGGATCCCCGCGGTGAGCACCGCGATCCTGGCGATGAGCAGGCATCTGGAGGTGCGCGACGTCCTCAAGACGATCGTCGCCTCGGCCCGCGAGCTGCTGGACGCGGAGTACGCCGCCCTCGGCGTGCCCGACGACCACGGCGGCTTCGCCCAGTTCGTGGTGGACGGCGTCAGCGCCGAGCAGTGGAAGGCCATCGGACCGCTCCCGCGCCAGCACGGCATCCTCGCCGCGATGCTGCACAACGCCACCCCCGAGCGCCTCGCCGACGTCCGCGAGGACCCCCGCTTCGGCGGCTGGCCCGCCGCCCACCCGGACATGTCCGACTTCCTCGGCCTGCCGGTCGCCGACGGCGACGAGATCCTGGGCGCCCTCTTCCTGGCCAACAAGCGCTGCCCCAAACCGGAGGGCACCTGTGGCTTCACCGAGGAGGACGAGCATCTGCTCGGCATACTCGCCCAGCACGCCGCCATCGCCCTGACCAACGCCCGCCTCTACGAGCGCAGCCGCGAGCTGACCATCGCCGGAGAGCGCGCCCGGCTCGCCCACGAACTGCACGACGCGGTCGCCCAGAAGCTCTTCTCCCTCCGGCTGACCGCCCAGGCCGCCACCGCCCTGGTGGACCGCGACCCGGCCCGCGCCAAGGACGAGCTCCACCAGGTCGCCGCGCTGGCCGCCGAGGCCGCCGACGAACTGCGCGCCGCCGTCGTCGAGTTGCGGCCCGCGGCCCTGGACGAGGACGGCCTGGTCGCCACCCTGCGCTCCCAGGCGCAGGTCCTCGACCGCGCCCACACCGCCCGCGTCACCTTCGCCGCCCAGGGCGTCCGCGCCCTCCCGGCCGCCCAGGAGGAGGCGCTGCTCCGGGTCGCCCAGGAGGCGCTGCACAACGCCTTGCGGCACTCCGGGGCCGGTCAGGTCGAGGTGACCCTCACCCGCCGCGGCCAGGGCGCCCTGCTGCGCGTCGCCGACGACGGCCGCGGCTTCGACACCGGCCTGGTCCGCCGGGCCGGCCGGCACCTGGGACTCGTATCGATGCGGGACCGCGCCGGCGGCGTCGGTGGCAGGCTCAGGGTGGAGTCGGAGCCCGGCAAGGGCACCGCTGTGGAGATGGAGGTACCCGGTGGCTGAGACCGGCTCAATCCGCGTGCTGTTGGTGGACGATCACCAGGTCGTACGCCGGGGACTGCGCACGTTTCTCGAGGTCCAGGAGGACATCGAGGTCGTGGGGGAGGCCTCCGACGGCGCCGAGGGCGTCGCCGCCACCGAACAGCTGCGCCCGGACGTGGTCCTGATGGACGTGAAGATGCCCGGCATGGACGGCATCGCGGCGCTCCGGAAGCTGCGCGAACTGGCCAACCCCGCACGGGTGCTGATCGTCACCAGCTTCACCGAACAACGCACGGTCGTCCCCGCGCTGCGGGCCGGCGCCGCGGGCTATGTCTACAAGGACATCGACCCCGAGGCGCTGGCCGGCGCCATCCGGTCCGTCCATGCGGGTCATGTCCTGCTCCAGCCCGAGGTGGCCGGCGCCCTGCTCTCCCAGGAGGAGGGCAACAACGGCCAGGGGCGCGGCACTTCACTGACCGAGCGGGAGCGCGAGGTCCTCGGCCTGATCGCGGACGGGCGCTCCAACCGCGAGATCGCCCGCGCGCTGGTGCTGTCGGAGAAGACCGTCAAGACCCATGTCTCCAACATCCTGATGAAGCTCGACCTCGCCGACCGGACGCAGGCCGCGCTGTGGGCGGTCCGGCACGGGATCGGGGCCTGACGGCGATCGGAGCCCTCTACCGCGGCGTCGAAGCGGAGCGTCGTCTCCCCATACGAGATTCATACTGTCGTGTAGACGTAGCCCATTTGGCGTATCCCTCGCAGTGCCCCGGCGTTGTCCAGTGCAGCCGCGGCGGCTGGCCGCGGCATCGGCAACGAGGAGCAAGAGAAGTGAAGAACATCAAGCGGGTAGCGGCCATCACGATGGTGGCGGGCGGTCTCGCCGTCGCGGGCGCCGGAGTCGCCTCCGCTCACTCCGGCCCGCAGGCTCAGGGCGTCGCGGTGAAGTCCCCCGGCGTCGGCTCCGGCAACCTCGTCCAGGCGCCGATCCACGTGCCCGTGAACGCCTGCGGTAACACCGCCACCGTCATCGGGGCCCTCAACCCGGTCTTCGGCAACGACTGCATCAACCTCTGATCGCAGGCCTGCCCGCACGATCTGCACGACCCGCGTGACGCCATGGTCCGCGCGGGCCGTGCCGGACCGGCCCCGCCAGCTCCTGGACGCGCAACCGGTCGCCCTCCACACAGTCCCGTCATCGCGGCCCCGCGCCGCCAAGTGAGGAACTCGCTCTCATGAACACCGCCAAGAAGGCCGCCTTCGTCCTCGCCACCGCCGGTCTCGCCGCCGGTGCCGCCGCCGGCTCCGCGTTCGCCACCGGCGGCCCGCAGGCGCACGGCCAGGCCGTCTCTTCCCCCGGCGTCGGTTCCGGCAACCTCGTCCAGGCCCCGGTGGACGTCCCCGTGAACGCCACCGGCAACAGCGTCAACGTCGTCGGCCTGCTCAACGCCGCCTTCGGAAACCACGCCGTGAACCACTGACGCCATCCGGTCCGGGACCCAACAGTCCGGGCCACCCCCGGCCACCGAGGCCCGCTCTCTTACGGCCCCGCCGACCACGCCATGGTCCGGCGGGGCCTTCCCCGTTCACCCCCCGCCCCGGTTCACCCCCGCTCCCGCTCCTCCACCGCGGAGTTGTAGGCCGCCACCTGCGCCCGCCGGGCCGTCCGCTCCACCGGCCGCAGCGCCTCGGACCGCGCCGCGATCTCCGACGAGCTCACCGCCCCGCCGTGCTCCCCGCCCGCCATGGGGGGACCCCCACCCATGCCCTTGAGGCTGTGCGGGAGGGCGATGTCGATCAGCGCGCCCACCCGCTGCGCCAGCTCCAGGACCCGTACCGCACGCGGCGGATAGCCCGGCGCCAGCATCCGCCGCCCGGCCTCGGCCCGCGCCCGGTACGCCTCCAGCGCGGCCTGGGCGACCGGGCCGGCCCCGGCCACATCCAGCTTCGAGAGCACCTCGGTCGCCTCCCGCAGCGCCTCCGCCAGCTCCCGCTCCGCCTCGCCCAGCGAGGGCACATCGGCCGGGGGCGCCTCCCGTACCGGCAGGCAGTGCCAGACCACCTCCACATGTACATCGGGCCCCGAGCCGCCCTCGGGCCCGGCCTCGTACGTCTCCGGCACCAGCCCCAGCCCGGCCCCGGTGGCGAGCACCGCCTCCTCGGCCTCCAGCGCCCGCGCATTGAACTCCGGCGGTCCGGTCAGCCCCAGCGGATGCCCCGGCACCGGGAGCGCCAGCCGCAGGCCGATGGCGCCCAGGGCCCGCAGTCGCCCCAGCGCAAGGGTCAGCCCGACCGGCGCCTCCTCCCCGGGCAGGCCTTCCACGCGGTGCACCGCGTCATCGTCCGCGATGCGGTGCGCGGCTTCATCGGGTGAGACAAGTCCGGCCAAAAGGGCATTTCCCCATGACGCCAGCCGTCCTGATCGTGGTTCATCGAGCATGCCCCCCAGCCTAGGGAACGGCACTGACATCGAGTGGCGTAGGTTTGCTGGGGGGATGCGCCCGCAGGTGCACAAGACGACCGAGAAGCAATGGGAGACAACGCGCTCATGAGCGATGTACTGGAGCTGGTGGACGTATCCGTGGTCCGCGAAGGACGGGCTCTGGTGGAGCAGGTCTCCTGGTCGGTGAAGGAGGGGGAGCGCTGGGTGATCCTCGGCCCCAACGGCGCCGGCAAGACCACCCTCCTGAATGTCGCCTCCAGCTACCTCTTCCCGAGCGCCGGCACCGCCACGGTCCTCGGCGAGCAGCTCGGCCGCGTCGACGTCTTCGACCTGCGCCCGCGGATCGGCATCGCCGGCATCGCCCTCGCCGACAAGCTGCCGCGCAGCCAGACGGTCCTGCAGACCGTGCTCACCGCCGCGTACGGCATGACCGCCACCTGGCAGGAGAACTACGAGGAGGTCGACGAGCTGCGCGCCCGCGCCTTCCTCGACCGCCTCGGCATGAACGCCTACCTCGACCGGAAGTTCGGCACCCTCTCCGAGGGCGAGCGCAAGCGCACCCTGATCGCCCGCGCGATGATGACCGACCCCGAGCTGCTCCTCCTGGACGAGCCCGCCGCCGGCCTCGACCTCGGCGGCCGTGAGGACCTGGTCCGCCGCCTCGGCCGCCTCGCCCGCGACCCGTTCGCCCCCTCGATGATCATGGTCACCCATCACGTCGAGGAGATCCCTCCGGGCTTCACCCACGTCCTGATGATCCGTCAGGGCAAGGTGCTGGCCGCCGGCCCCCTCGAGCTCGAACTGACCTCCAGCAACCTCTCCCACTGCTTCGGCCTCCCCCTGATCGTCGAGCGCAACGGCGACCGCTGGACCGCGCAGGGCCTGCCCCTGACCTGAGTCCCCGGCGGACCGATCGCACCCTGTCCCGCGCCGCCCCGCGGATCTACCATGAAGCCGTGGATTCATGGGTGTGGTGGCTGATCGCCGCCGTAGGACTGGGCATTCCTCTCGTCGTGACCGCGATGCCCGAATTCGGGATGTTCGCGGTCGGCGCCGTCGCCGGTGCCGTCACCGCTGCGCTCGGTGGCGGCGCCGTCCCGCAATTCCTCGTCTTCGCCGCCGTATCGGTCGCACTGCTCGCCGTCGTACGCCCCATCGCCAAACGCCACCGTGGCCAGAGCCCCCAACTCGCCTCCGGAATCGATGCGCTCAAGGGCCGCACCGCCACGGTCCTGGAGCGCATCGACACCACCGGCGGCGGCCGCATCAAACTCGCCGGCGAGGTCTGGTCCGCCCGCGCCCTCGACAGCGGCCAGGTCTACGAGCCGGGCCGGCAGGTCGACGTCGTGGAGATCGAGGGCGCCACCGCCGTCGTCATCTGACCTGAACACGCTGCACGACGCGCCACGTCTCTGAAAGACTGATCAACAGCACGGACTGCACGACTGATTGACAGCCACGCCGACGCCGGTCACCGGCCGGCACGGACCAGAAACGAAGGGCACGGGAGCCGCTGTGGAACCGATCATCATCGTCCTGATCATCCTGGTGGTGCTCGTGTTCATCGCACTCATCAAGACGATCCAGGTCATTCCTCAAGCCAGCGCCGCCATCGTCGAACGCTTCGGCCGCTACACCCGCACCCTCAACGCCGGCCTGAACATCGTCGTCCCGTTCATCGACTCCATCCGCAACCGCATCGACCTGCGCGAACAGGTCGTGCCGTTCCCGCCGCAGCCGGTGATCACCCAGGACAACCTCGTCGTCAACATCGACACGGTCATCTATTACCAGGTCACCGACGCCCGCGCGGCGACCTACGAAGTCGCCAGCTACATCCAGGCCATCGAGCAGCTCACCGTCACCACCCTGCGCAACATCATCGGCGGCATGGACCTGGAGCGGACCCTGACCTCCCGCGAGGAGATCAACGCGGCGCTGCGCGGCGTCCTGGACGAGGCCACCGGCAAGTGGGGCATCCGCGTCAACCGCGTCGAGCTCAAGGCCATCGAGCCGCCGACCTCCATCCAGGACTCGATGGAGAAGCAGATGCGCGCCGACCGTGACAAGCGCGCTGCCATCCTCCAGGCCGAAGGTGTCCGGCAGTCCCAGATCCTCACCGCCGAAGGCGAGAAGCAGTCCTCGATCCTGCGCGCCGAGGGTGAGGCCAAGGCCGCCGCCCTCAGGGCCGAAGGTGAGGCCCAGGCGATCCGGGTGGTCTTCGAGTCCATCCACGCCGGCGACCCCGACCAGAAGCTGCTCTCCTACCAGTACCTCCAGATGCTCCCGAAGATCGCCGAGGGCGACGCCAACAAGCTCTGGATCGTGCCCAGCGAGATCGGCGACGCCCTCAAGGGCCTCGGCGGCGCCCTCGGCAACTTCAACCCCGCGGGCGGCGGCACCATCCCCAAGCCCAGCTCGCCGAACCGCGAAGCACCCCCGATCGACTGACACCCGCGCGCCCCTGGTGCATGATCGGCAAGGACCACACCGATCATGCATGGGGGATCCGCGTGACCATCTGGGAAGCCGTCGCCGTCTTCGTCGCGGGGCTCGGCGCAGGCACCATCAACACCATCGTCGGCTCGGGAACACTGATCACCTTCCCCGTACTGCTCGCCACCGGCCTGCCCCCGGTCACCGCCACCGTCTCCAACGGCCTCGGTCTGATCCCCGGTTCGATCAGCGGAGCCATCGGCTACCGCAAGGAACTCACCGGCCAGCGCCGCCGCATAGTGCGCCTGGGCATCGGAGCGGCGATCGGCGGCTTCACCGGAGCCACCCTGCTCCTCGCGCTGCCCTCCACCGCCTTCGAGACGATCGTCCCGATACTGGTCGGCCTCGCGCTCGTCCTGGTGATCCTCCAGCCGTACATCTCCAAGGCGGTCCAGCGCCGCCGCGAGCGCCACGGCACCCAGGCCAAGGCCGACGGCGGACCGCTCCTCTTCGTCGCGATCATGATCGCCAGCGTGTACGGCGGCTACTTCACCGCGGCCCAGGGCATCATCTACGTCGCCCTGATGGGCATGCTGCTCCAGGACTCGATGCAGCGCATCAACGCCACCAAGAACGTCCTCGCCGCCCTGGTGAACAGCGTCGCCGCGCTCTTCTTCGTCTTCGTCGCGGACATCGACTGGCAGGCTGCCGGGCTGATCGCCGTCGGCTCGACGATCGGCGGCCAGATCGGCGCACGGGTGGGCCGCCGCCTGCCGCCCACCGCCCTGCGCATCGTCATCGTCCTCGTGGGCCTCGCAGCCATCGCCCAACTCGTCCTCAAGTAAAGCGAGTTGGACGATGGCCCGGGATCGTTACGCCGGCAGGGCCGCCAGCCACTCCGGCAGCTCCTCGCGCACGGACACCCCGAGAGCCGAGAGCAGCGCATCCGCCGGCGTCGGCTCGAACGGCCTCCGCAGCAGCCGCATCCCCGCCTGCTCGGGCGTACGGTCCGCCTTACGGTGATTGTCCTCCGCGCACGAGGCGACGGTGTTCAGCCAGGTGTCCGCACCACCCTGCGCCCGCGGCACCACGTGATCCACGGTCGTCGCCCGCCGCCCGCAGTACGCACACCGGTGCTGGTCCCGCACCAGCACCCCCCGCCGCGACCACGGCGCCCGTCTTCGGAACGGCACCCGTACGTATCTGCTGAGCCTGATCACCCGCGGCACCGGCACATCTACCGAAGCGGCCCGGATGAGCAGCCCCGGGTGTGCGTTCTCGACCACGGCCTTGTCCTGCATCACCAGCACCACCGCACGCCGCAGTGACACCGTCGACAGCGGCTCGAAGCTCGCATTGAGCACCAGAGTCTCGCGCATCCCGTCCACCTCCCGGACCCGCTCCGCCCCCGCGGCGAAGTTGCTCCACTGTGCAGTGGCAGGTATTCCCCGAACAACGCAATTTCCGTGCCCCACAGGGGAAATGGCGAGCGAGGGGAAGATGAAGAAGAGGTGAGTCGGCGGCGCCCGGAACGGGACCGCACGGCAAAGAAAAACGCTCCGGATCCCGCCCCCGTGACACACACGGGACCCGGAGCGAACGGCAGCCGGCGAGGACGCCCGGCACAAGTGCGGACTCCGGCGAACAGCGGGGCGACACACCTGCGCCCCGGCGCTCCCGCCACTGCGGTACCGGCTGCCCGACGGCCCTTGCAGGCCGTCAGCCAGGTACCACTGTGCGTGCGGGAAGCGCCGGGGCGCAACGGAATTACGGGGCTCAGCCCTGTGCCGGCACCTCGTACTCGGCGATCAGCTGGGCCCGCCCGATCGCATGGAACCGCAGGTTGAACCCCACCACCGCGGGCGAGGCATCGGCGTCCGGACCGAGCTTCTCCTTGTCCACCGCGTACACCGTGAACACATAGCGGTGCGGACCGTCCCCGGGCGGCGGCGCCGCGCCCCCGAAGTCCCGCGTCCCGTAGTCGTTCCGCACATGAACGGCCCCGTCGGGAAGCCCCTTCATGTCACCGCTCCCGGCACCGGTCGGCAGCTCGGTCACCGATGCCGGGATGTCGAACAGCGTCCAGTGCCAGAAACCACTGCCCGTCGGCGCGTCCGGGTCGTAGCAGGTGACGGCGTAGCTCCTGGTCCCCGCGGGCGCCCCCGTCCACTGCAGCTGCGGCGAACGGTTCCCCTTGGCGAAGACCTGCTCCGGCCGCAGCGTCCCGCCCGGCTCCACCTCATCGCTCGACACCGTGAACTCCGGCACCGGCGGATGGAAATCGTGCGGGAGCGGCCGCCGCTTCAGCTCGGACACCGCAACACCTCCTGGTCGCTTGCTGACACTCTGTCCGGCCAGGTTAGAGCCAGTTCCGCTTACCGCCGACCTCCGCCAGCCACTGGTTGAGGTACCCCGCCCAGTCGGTCGATTCGTAGTCGTTCAGCGCGACCGTGAACGAACGGTAGGAGTCCGACCCACCGGTGAACAGCCCCGGCTTCTTGTCCATCTCCAGGACGACGTCCATCTCCCGGTCGTCCGCCACGAACGACAGCTCGACCTGGTTCAGCCCGCGGTACTGCTGCGGCGCGTGGAACTCGATCTCCTGGTAGAACGGCAGCGTCTGCCGCGTCCCCCGGATCTTCCCCTGCTCCAGGTCGGCGGACTTGAACCGGAACCCGAGCCGCCCGAACGCATCCAGAATCGCCTGCTGCGCGGGAATCGGGTGCACATTCACCGGGTCGAGGTCACCGGAGTCCACCGCCCGCGCGATCGCCAGCTCCGTCGTCACGCCCACGCTCATCCCGCGCAGATGCGTCCCCATGAAATTGGTGATCGGCGTCTCCCAAGGAATCTCCAGCCCGAACGGCACCGTGTGCGCGGCACCCGCCTGCACCTGGAACGCCCCGCCCAGCTGCACCTTGGTGAACTGGATGTCCCGCTTGACCTCTCCGTCGCTGGTCTCGACCTCGACCTTCGCCTGCAGCCCCACGGAGACGCCCTGGATGTCCTGCGCCACGGACCCGCCCTGGATCCGCACCTCACCCTGCACGACGCCACCCGGGACGACGTTCTCCTCGAAGAGCACCGTCTCCACCGACGCGCCCCCGGCCCCCATGCTCGCCAGCAGCTTCTTGAACCCCATGTTCGTCCTCCCCAGGCACCCACGCCTGTGCTCAGTGCAACTTCACCGGGATCTCGACTCCTCGTCCGCCCCGGCCCGATACCTACGAAGAGTCCTTCGAACTCCTACGAACGCGGAACGGCGCAGGCCGGTTCCGCGAGCCACACCTTCCCAACCCCGACGCCCCCATGGCCAGTCGCCCACCCATTTCCCTGCACTACCCTCGGTGCGCATGACCGACGTACCGGAACGTATGCCGCTCTCCCGCGCCTTCTTCGACCGCCCGGTGCTCGACGTCGCCCCCGATCTCCTCGGCCGCACCCTCGTACGCCACACCCCCGACGGCCCGATCGAACTCCGCCTGACGGAGGTCGAGGCCTACGACGGCGAGACCGACCCCGGCTCCCACGCCTACCGCGGCCGCACCGCCCGCAACGCCTCGATGTTCGGCCCGCCCGGCCATGCGTACGTCTACTTCATCTACGGTATGTGGTTCAGCCTCAACCTGGTCTGCGGCCCGAAGGACAAGGCAAGCGGCATCCTCCTGCGCGCCGGCGAGATCATCACCGGCACCCACCTGGCCGCCGGCCGCCGCCCCAAGGCCCGCAACACCAACGAACTGGCCAAGGGACCGGCCCGCCTGGCCACCGCCCTCGACATCGACCGCACCCTGGACGGCACCGACGTCTGCCACGGCGCCGACCCCACCGCCCCGCTCTCCGTCCTGTACGGCACCCCCGCGGCCCCCACCCGGGTACGCAACGGCCCCCGCGTCGGCGTCGGCGGCGACGGCGCCGACCACCCCTGGCGCTACTGGATCGCCGACGAGCCCACCGTCAGCCAGTACCGCCCGCACACCCCGCGCCGCCGCACCACTTCCACCACGTGACCGTCCAGAACCATGTGGCACCCCATGGCTACTTGACTCTCCAGGGCCAAGCGCCTAACGTAGCCCGAGCCGCTGGAGACGGGCAGCGCTATCTGCGCAGACCGCCAGGCGGCGCAACCAACCACTACGTACACTTCCCTAACGGGTCGTCTTTGGCGTTGCCCAAATTCGATCCTGAGCGGCCCGATTATGAGCCGCCCCGGAAAGTCGCTAAAGTAGTTGCTGCGCTGAAAGGCGTGAACAACCCCTCCGACGGGAAATCGGAACCGAAATTCGACCGGAAACGGCGAGTCCCGGATCTGC